>CAYLIL010000091.1:0-4271 GCA_964384045.1 uncultured Methanosarcinales archaeon | reverse complement strand
ACCTTAACTTACTCTTTCCCAACCTGTTGTATCAAGACCATACCTTGTTTTCATTGCAGCAAATGTTATTGAGTCAATTTTAAAATTGCCAACACAAGCACCCAAAGATTTCTCACAAAATAATTCACTTGGAGAGAAATATGTACTATTCATATAATGTATATCTACATAAGAAATATCCCCATAATCTAAACTTCTATTCAAAAAATAAACAAGACCTTCATTAGATTCAACAGAATTTCCAAGAATTCTATTCATAATAGAAACTCCCTTAAAATATTGAATATAATCAACTTTATCTAAAAAATCATTGAAAGTTAACTCTCTTAAGTGATCATCATTTTTTCCAATAATAATAATATCATTTATTCTATTTAACTCTGTAGTTTCTATTGAATAAAGAGGATCATACATTCCATTAAGTTTTACATTAACTATTGTTTGGAATCCACTAGGAGATAGGCTAATATCTTTATCATAAATTTCAATGTTAATTTTTGCAGTTATTTTAAATTCATCAGGATATATATCCTCTAATGGACTATAAGAAGTAACAGAAATATTAGTAATATTATAATTAGTATTTATTTTATATTCTTCTTTAGTAAGATTTGTTAAAACTCTAAAAATATTATTTACTAAGAATTCATTAGGAATACCTAATTCATGTTCAGTAGGAAAAGTAACATTTCCTGTTAACATACAGTAACCAATATCCTCAAAAAAACTATCTTCATCAGAATAAAACTGAGTATTTTGAATCATATCAAAACTTATAGCATCAACACAAGCTTTAGCAGACATTTCAAAAACAAATCTAGAATAATCTTTAAAAGATTCATAATAAGCATTAATAGTGTCTGCTCTTGAACGACTAAATTCTATATTTGTATCAAGTTCATTTTTTAGCCCACCTGTAAGTATTAAAATAAACATTGTTGATAACAATATTGCTAATAAACTGAATATTATTCCTTTTTTTTGTTTAAATAATCTCATTTTAATACCACACACTTAAAGATACAATTACAGGACCAAATATATTTCCATTATCTAACTTAGTTATACCAACTCGTCTTAAATTTATTTTTGAAGTAATAGTTTGAGTAGCAGCATTCTTCTGATAAATAACTTTAGTATCAGTAAGATTTGTTATTGAAATCTCATAACCATAATTAGGAGGGATCTTTGATTCAGAAATAGCTTCAACAAAATCAGCATTAGTAATGTCACGACTATAAGCATAAAGAATTATCATTTGCTCTAACAGAATATTTGTAGGATCACTTATTTTCCTATTAAGCATTAACTCTCCTATTAATGGATGTTCTACTTCCCTTACTTCAGTTTCAAGATAATAATTCATAAGACTCTCACCAAACATCTTAGGAGTTTCTATATTCGGTTCTATATTCCTCATAGATAAAATAATAGAAACAGTCATAAAAAATATTAAAGCAGCAATAACCGCATCAAACAAGAAGAATGATGATGCTCTCTTTGATTTTATAGATTTAATTTGCATATAATAATAAATATATAAGCTATCTTTTTAAAGTTATTTAAGAAAAAGCTATAACACAAATTATATATTAATTATCTAAAAAAGATTTTTAATTAAGAATATCAATCATTATCAGTAATAGTTGCTTCAGCAATCTTATTTGGATTCTCAAGAATATAACCTATTCCAGTGCTTAATGTTAAAATTACTTTTTCATCATCTTCCCTGGTTGAACCATCACAAACAGTTAAAGTCAAAATTGCACTATCTTCACCAATACCAATATCAATAGAGTTAGGAGTAGTTCCTAAATAATCAATACCCCTCATACAGTCTGTCTTATCAGAATCAGCATCACCAGATAAAGCATAATTAATAGAAATTGTTGAAGTAGCAACACCATTTAAACTTATTGTAAACCTAACAGGAACTTCACCTTCTTCAGCACCATCATTAAGAACTGTAGTTGTTGCAGTTAAAGTAGGAGAAGATTCTTCTTCCTGAACAGTTGTTGTAATTGTTCCTTCAACCATAGCCGGAATTGTAGAACCTACAAGATTGTAAAATATTTGAACATCAAATCTTTTTTTATCACCAACAAAATCACTTGTTAATGAAGTATCAACAGTATCATCAAAAGTTACTTCAATTACACCATTAAATCCACTTGGAATACTAGTAGGGCTAGGAATTCCAACATATTCAACTCCAGATGAAGCTTCACTTATAATTATATTATCAAGAACTATATCTTTATCTTTATCATTAATAAATTCTAACATTAGAATAGATTCAGTGTTAGCGGAATCATATGCAATACTAAAATCATTTCCACCTTTAATTGCACCAACACCAATATTTGATGATTCTGGAATAAAACTATCTACATTAAATACTCCAAAATAAGATAAAGCACCAATCATAATTAGAATTACTAGAAATGCCCAACCATAGGTTGTTAAAAATTCTAATGCAGCTTGTGCTCTTTTATTTATCATAAATATTCCTCATTAAAAATTTAAAAAAAGAAAAAAAAGAAAAAATTCAACTATTTTATACTTCTAAAACAGTTGTTGTTACAGTTCCTTCAACGATGTTATTAATAGTTGATCCTGTCTTAGTGTAAGTTATCTTAAATAAGAAGTTTTTCTTATCACCAGCGAAGTTCTTTAAAAGAAGTTCATCATCAGCACCGTTAAGGACAGCAAAAGCATCATTAACTGTTATAGTTAAAGTATCTGTTGAATGAGCATCTAAAGAGTTTGCAGTAACAATACCTGCAGTCCAACTACTTGCATCAGTAACATCTGTAAAAGTAGAGATTGTTTTTTCTTTAACTTCAACTTTAACTATATCCATTCCATCAGGCATGATATTACTGAAATCTATTTGAATTAAACTTACTTCATCAGCTTCATCAGCTGCTGCTGCACCCTCATCATAACTCATACCATAACCACCTGAACAAGATAGAACACTACCAAAGCTACACTGATCTGGAACATAATTTTCTGGACTAAATACTCCAAAATAAGATAAAGCACCAATCATAACTAATATTACTAGAAAAGCCCACCCATATGTTGTTAAAAATTCTAGAGCCGCTTGTCCTTTTTTATTAAACATTTTATAATCACCTCAAAATTTAATTAAATTTTATAATTATTTATAGTATCTTTCTATTTCACATTTATAAATATATTGGTAAAATTAAGGAATTTGAGAACAAAATTAAAGTTAAAGATAAAAATTAATGAATATTGTTTTTTCTGCATATTAGAAATTTAATACCAATTTATTTAAAATTAAACTATATTTAAAGTAAAATTAAACCTTAATAAGTAATCTCAAAAATATTGGGCTATAACATAAAATTTATAAGCTCAATCTTATTATTACCCTATTATGAGTAATATAACCGAAAAACAGGTAGATATGCTATTACCATTCACAAATAAATATTCAGGTAAGCTTTCAGCAACAGAATTAGCTAGAGAAAACAAATTACCTCAACAAACGGTTTCAAGGCATATGAACAATTTAGCTAAAAATAACTTAATTGAATATGAAACAAAAGGCAAAAATAAATTATTTTACTTTAATCTTAAAAAACAAACAACAAAAATAATTCTTAAAATTATAGAAAATAAAAAAGCATTACGTTTTCAAATTAAGCTTAAAAAAATATCTATTATAATAGATGAGCTAACAACAGTATGTGAATCTTTAATTATTTTTGGATCTTATGCTTCAATGAGTTTTAATAAAGATTCTGATATGGATATAATTGTTCTAGGAAAATATAATAAAGAAGAAATAAATAAAATTAAACAAAGACAATCAATTAAAGTAAATGAGCATTATATATCTTATTCTGAATTTAGTAATCTATTAAATAAGAGAAATACTTTATCTATTGAAATATTAAAAAATCATATAATATTTGGAAATGTTTCAAAAATCTCGGAAATATTCCGAAAATTTTCTAGAAACTTATTTATTTAAGCTTTATATTTATTGTTTTATGAAAAACAAAAGAGGAATGTGATGAACGGATATTATTCATTAGGGGGCGAAGAGCCCAATTACTACAAAATGGGTGGCATTTTTAGCTCTCAATTGCAAGGAAATCCATATGGCGTAGGATCTTATGGCGGAAGACCAGCGATTGGTCAGGCTCAAGTCCCAAGCGTTTCTGGGTTCTTCCCAAACACTAATCTGGGTGGATATTATAGTATTGGAGGTGCAGACGGCAGTCAAGCCCAAG
>CAYLIL010000090.1:0-4294 GCA_964384045.1 uncultured Methanosarcinales archaeon | reverse complement strand
GCCCAATCACCATCTACACTATACAGACTGGCAACAGTAATCGCTTTGCCATCAAAATCAATGGTTTCCTCATAAACACCATCCTGCACAAGCACAATGTCGCCATTCTCAGCGGCATCAATGCCAGCCTGAATAGTCTCGAAATCTTCAGGGATGTTGATTATCTGCCCGAAACATTGAGATCCGAGAAGTGCAAAAATTATAAATGCAATAAAGAATATTAAAAAATTATCAATAAATAATAATTATTCACACCAAGATTATATTAAAGAAATAAAGAAAATATACAATGGAAAATAATCAAAAATATTACAATAAAAAAAAAGTTTTACATATAGCAAATAAAAATGCTTTAGGTGGTGGAATAGGCACAGTTATTAATTACTTAAGAGAAGGAATTAATCAAAGTGATGAATTTCATGCAGATTCACTATTTACTACATATAATCATAAGAATCATAGACCTGGAAAAACAAAGTTTGCTAAAGGATTAAATCAAGAAAAGAATATTTCAGAAGGAGAGCTTGAGGACCTCATAGGAAATTATGATGTAATACATGTTCATGGAATACCACATTATGGAATCCTTGAACACCTACAAAAAATTAAAAAGAAAAAAGGGAAGATTCCAAAAATAGTTAATACTGCTCATTCAAGTGTAAAGCAAGAGTTTCTTGCACAATACGAAAATGCACAAAAAAATTCTGAAGAAGAACTCAAAAAGGATTTTAAGGAACTAAAATATCTTAAAGATAACAATGTGCTTAATAATCCTTCCCCTTTTGCAGATACTTACTGGGGTTCAGCAATATACCGGCAAGAACAAATTATGTCTCTTGCAGATTCAGTCCAACATATGAACGAAGCGTATAAAAAAGAAATTATAGAAGAATACGCAGCTAGTGAAAACGAAGAAAAACATAAAATTATTCCAAATGGAGTTAAAGTAATAAATAATTATAAAGAAAGACCTAAGAAAAAAAGGCTTTTATTTGTAGGAAGATTTGCTAAAGATAAAGGCATTGATGAATTAATAGATTCATTACCTTTAATATTAGAAAAACACCCCGATGCAGAAATTAGGCTTGTCGGGGGAGATAAAAGTGGAAAATTAGTTAATAAATATAAAGAAAAAACGAAAAAATTAATCCAAGATCATTTTAAAGGAAAAAGCACCGAAGAAATAAATAAATATTTATCTAAAATTGATTTTACCGGGTGGGTTACAGATAAAAATAAATTACATGAACATTATCAATGGACAGATTATGTTCTTATTCCAAGCAAAGCAGAAAGTTTTTCTTTAAGTGCTAGTGAAGCTTTAATGCATAAAAGAATACCCGTTATGACAAAAACGAAAGCTCTTGATGACCTATACATCTCTAAAGGTATAGGATTAGGAATACATCCAGATAAAAGACATGGAGAAGGCATTGCTGAAGCTATAGATAATATATTAAAAAAAGACCATTCAGAAGAATATGATAACCTTACAGAAAAAGGAAGAAAGTTTGTAATCGAAAATTATTCTTTTGAAAAAATGATAGAAAACCAACTTAAATCTTATAGAGAACTTATTATGAACAAGAAAGAAGAAAATGGATCTACAAAACATGATCACAATAACTGAACAATTTGGATTAACAGGTATTATATTGCCTTTTATTTTAATATTTGTAATAATTTATGCTGTTTTGTTTAGACTTAAGTGGTTTAAGAAGGGCCCAAATATTGTTATTGCTTTAGTTATGGCTTTAACAACTGTATCCGCACATGTTTTAGGTAGGTACCCTCCTTGTTGGGATGTTGTGATCATTATCAATAATGCCTTGCCAAAAATTTCTATGCTTATATTAAGCATTATTTCTTTCTTACTAATTATTGGTTTATTTTTTAAAAACTTAAATTTTGCCTCTAAATTTATGAATATTATTATAATTTTTGTAGTAATTTATGTGGTATATACCTTTTTGACATCAGGAGGTTCATCTTGTTATAATTTGAATATATCAATATTTCCTTGGTTAAAATATGTTATAGGAATATTAGTAGGAGTATTGATTATATGGTTTATTACAGGCAAATCTAAATCAGACGATGACGATGATGATATCTATTAAAGAAAATTACCTAACACTATTATATCTAACTTGAGAACCTGGTTTTGAGAAAACAATTTGCCAAACATGATTGTGCCTTGCTCTAAAAGAACCTGCACAACTCAATAAATAATAATTCCACATTCTAAAAAATCTTTCATCAAACTTAGATTTAAGTTTTGGCCAAGCTTTATTAAAATTCTTGTGCCAAGCCATTAGTGTAGGATCATAGTAAACACCAATGTTATGCCAATCTTCTAATTGAAATAGTTTTTCATAAGACTTAGTAATTTGAACTGCAGAAGGCAACATACCATTTGGAAAAATATATTTTTCTGTCCACGGATCAGTGTGAGTGGTAGAAACACTTGTAGCAATAGAGTGTAATAAGAATAAACCATCGTCTTTAAGACATCTGTTTGCAACTTTAAAGAATTCATCATAGTTTTTATGACCAACGTGTTCAAACATTCCAATAGAAACAATTCTATCAAACTTTTGTTTAAGATCACGATAATCTTGTAATCTAAATTCAACATCAAGACCCTTACAAAGTTTTCTAGCAAGTTTAGCTTGTTCTTTAGAAATTGTAACACCTAAAACTTTAACTTTATACTTTTGTGCAGCATATTTTGCAAAACTACCCCACCCACAGCCAATATCTAAAACAGTCATCCCTGGTTTTAATTTTAATTTCTTACAAATTAGGTCTAGTTTAGCTTCTTGTGCTTTATCAAGAGTTTTTGCATTCTTCCAATAGCCACAACTATAATTCATTCTCTTATCAAGCATATAGTGATAGAGTTCATTACTTATATCATAATGCTTTTGACCAACAATAAATGCTCTTGATCTAGATTGAGGATTAATTAAATGGGTTTTTAAGAAAAGCCAGAATAAGTTTTTTGAACCTTTAACTTTTTTATCTAATTGAGCTTTTAATACTCTATAAATAAGTTGGTCTATTTTTTTACAATCCCACCAACCATCCATGTAGGATTCTCCTAGTGCAAGATTTCCGCCAGTTAAAACTCTAGAATAAAAATTAGGATTATGAACTTGAATATCCCAAGGACGACTACCATTAATTTTAATATCTGCAAAATCTAAAATCTTTTGAAAAGCCTTTTTAATATCATTATTTACCATTAAAATAGAAGAATCAATAAAACTTTAAAAAATTAACTAATATTAATTAAGGTAATCTCTTAAAACGAGTATTAATCAAGCCCCATTCTAAGAAGAGTGCAAGAAGGCCAATAAGTAATAGTATAGGTTTTATATCCTTACTAGTAAAAGATTCTTGTTTTTCATTAAGAATTTCCTCAAATGCAGCAGTTAGAGAAGTAAGATTATTACCATCATAAAATTTACCTTCTGTATTATTAGCAATATATTTTAATTGCTCAGGAGTATAAACCGCAGTAATATTATAATATTCTGGCAGATATCCTATTGGGCCAGTATTTGAACCAATACCAATAGTATTAACAATAACTTGTTTACCAGCAGCATAGTTAATTGCAGAATTTAAAGCTCTCATATTATAAGCATCAACAGTATTACTTCCATCACTTATCATTATTACTATTCTTCCTCTCTCAGAAAACATTAAAAGGTTAGTAGAACTTATTACTGCTCCTGCAAGATCTGTTCCTCCAAGAGGCATAGGTTCTAATTCTTCAATAACAGTAATAACTTTATTTTTATCATCTACTGGAACTTGGTCAATAAAGGTATTACCAGCAAAATCAACAACACCAATCTTAGGATTACCTGCAACCTTTTTAACAAAATTAATAGCTTCTAATTTTGCAGCACCTAATCGGTTTGGTTCAAAATCTTTTGCAAGCATAGAAGCACTGCTATCAATAGCAATAACAAAATCTTTATCTTGAGCTATAGTTGTATACCAAAGAACAGGCGCACTTATTGCCAGTATAACTGATAAGAGAATTATCAATCTTAAAATTAGAATAAGCCAATTCTTAGTGAGTAATTTATCATAACCTGCACCAGTAAGTCTTTTTATTGTATTGAAATTAGAAAAACGAAGTGATTTATATCTAGCCCTTTTTAGAAAAAAGAAATGACTAAATATTAAAATAGGTATACTTAAGAGATACCATAAATACAAACCATTACCAAACAATATTTTTATCATTTATCTACTCACCACAATTCTCTTCTTGAAA
>CAYLIL010000089.1:0-4411 GCA_964384045.1 uncultured Methanosarcinales archaeon | reverse complement strand
ATTTGCTTCCATTTTCTGAGCTGCATTACATACAATTCTAACTTGTGAACTATATGCTTCGTTAACTTTTTCAAATGGTGTTTTATTAAGATAAGCTTGTTTTAGAATTTTGCTTGTTTCTTTTAATGCTGGTGAAACTTCATTTGTTATATATTTTATCCATGTATTGAAACAGTTAACATTTTCTTGTTCTGATTTCTGACTTTTCTTAAATACTTCTAAATAACTTAAAATTGGTGTTAGTTGATTATCCTGAATCATACTAAAAGTTTTAGCTAATTCTCCTAAATCTAACTCTTTCAAAGCAGGGTATTGTGCTGTTGTTTCAATTACTTCTGGATTATTAATTTTATGTTGTGGATCTGGGTCTATAAAGAATGTTCCATTATCAGCATCTAAATATTTTTGATAATTAAACATAGTTTTGTAAAAAGATTTCATAAATGAATTTAATTTTGATATCATAATAACAAGTAATAGTTAACCTTTTATAAATGTTTCTATAACGTTGTTACTTTATAGTGATTAATGCTAAGTTAATTATTTGTTTTAACTTACATAAGATTTAGCTATTTCTATCATATTTTATCTAACAAACTTTATAAATGCTAAAGTAAGTCTCTAATTTATAAAAATCATAGTAATAAATTATTAATAGGTGGGGAAACAATGTCTAATGCAAAGAAATCTACTAAAAAGAAAATAAAAAATAAATCTTCTGATAATATAAATAAGTTAAAAAAACCAGCTAAATCTAAAATTAAAAAAGAAGCAATTCCTAAGTATGAAATTGCTACTAAAACTAATGATGAAAATGTAAGATTAGATTCTTTAACTGCAAACTTACCTGCTGATCTTCCTAAAGAAGCAAGGGATAAGCTTGAAAAAATAAAAACAGTTCTAGATAAATATCAAAAAAAGATTGTTTCTAAGTTTCAAGGTTATATTATGGGCGTATCCTTATTGCCTCCTAATCAACCAGAACAAGGTAAAGAATTAACTCAAGAAGAAAAAGATGCAATTAATGTTCTTGTATTATTAGATGATGTTGACTCAAAAAAGATGACTAAAGAAGCTTTAAGAGAAAAACTTTCAACTATTATGGTTAAAACAGCTGAAGAAACTGATAAATTATTAAAAATTGAAACATTATTAATTACTGATTTATGGCAAGCTTGTGCTGATGGTAAATATGAAGTTCTAAAAAAGATTGCTCTGAGTGCACCTGTCTTTGATAGGGGAATGCTTTCTGCAATAAAAATTTCTGAAATTCATAAGCAAATGGTTCTTGAAAAATTTGAACAATATATTGTTTCTTATTGTTTAGCAGGTTCTCTTGTTCAAGGTAAAGCTCATTCAAAATCTGACATTGATGTTTTTATAGTTATTGATGATACTGATGTAAAAAAGATGAGTCGTGCTGAATTAAGAGATAAGTTAAGAGCTATAATTATTGGTATGGGCATTGACGCTGGTAATATGACTGGCATAAAGAACAAGTTAAATATCCAGGTTTATATTCTAACTGATTTCTGGGATAGTATTAAAGAAGCTAATCCTGTTATCTTTACAATGTTAAGAGATGGTATACCTCTTTTTGATAAAGGAATATTTATGCCTTGGAAACAATTGTTACAAATGGGTAAAATAAAACCTAGCCCTGAAGCTATTGATATGTATATTCATTCTGGTGACCAATTACTTGAAAGAGTAAAGGTTAAGTTTAAAGAAATTGGTATGGAAGATTTTTTCTGGGCAACTTTAACTCCTAGTCAAGCAGCTTTAATGATGTTTGGTGTAGCTCCACCAACACCTAATGAATCTGCGAAAGTTATGAATGATATTTTTGTTAAAAAAGAAAAGTTGTTAGAGCCTGAATATGTTGCTATCTTGAAGAAAGTAATTGATACTAGAAAAAAGATGGAGCATGGTGAAAAAACTACTTTTACTGGTAAAGAAGCAGATGAATTGCTAAAACTTTCAGAGAAATATCTTAAAAGATTAAAAAAGTTATTCCAGCAAATTGGTGAACTTAAAGAGGGTGAAGCAGTAACAAATGCATATAATTCTCTTATAACAATTATGAGAGATATTCTAAGATTAGAAAAAGATATTAAAACTGTTTCTAGTAAAGATATTCTTAAATCTTTCAAGGATAATATTGTTCATGCAGGTTTAATTACTGAGAAAGTTTTTTCTGATATAAAGAAAGTTTTTGATACTAAAACTACTTCTGATAAAAAGAAATTAACAAGACATGAAGTTTCTGAAACAATAAAAGCTGGAAAAGAAGCAATAAGATCTTTAGTTGAATTAGTCGAAAGAAAGAAAAGTAGAGAGCTTGACAAAATAAAGATTAAAGTTAAATATGGAAAAAAATTCGGTGAAGTTATTTTACTTGGAAACAAAGTATTTATTCTTCATGATTTAGAAGCTAGAGATAAGGTAAGTAAAGCGGATATAAGTAAAGATGGCAGATTCTTAAAGTATAAAGATTCTTCTTTAGAAGAAATGGAAAAAGAATTAGTAAAGATAAAACTTCCTAAGAAATCTTTTATTAAAGAAAAAATCTTTGAAGACTTAAAATCTATATTTGGTAAAGATGTCGAGATACTTTTAAATAATTAGTTTTTTTATTTTTTATTTATTTTTTCTTTTTTATTTGAGAGTACATCTTAAGTGAAAAGTATAATAGAAAAAATAAAAATAAATAGAGTTTATTTATTTTTTTTACAAACCGAACACATTTCTGTTCCATTTACATCATAAAGTTTCTTAGTGTAGCTACCACACATTGCGCAAATACCATCATCTTCATATAATGGGCTAATTTTGTTATCTCCACTTATTCTAATATCCATCTTATCTGCATAAAGATCAAAGAGAGTTGGTTCTATTTTAAGAATATCTTTAAGAGTTAGATACCCAACAAGTTTTTTACTCTTAACAACACTTATATGTCTAATCATATTTTTATTCATTACTTCTAATGCTTCAAAAATATCTATGTTTGGAGAAACTGTGATTATTGTAGAACTCATATAATCTAAAACTGGTTTTTTAAGACTTACTCCTTTCGCTACTACTCTAAATACAATATCTTGGTTTGTAAGAATTCCTATTGGTTTTTTATTTTCAACAATAATTATACTGCCTAACTTATGCTTACGCATTAATGCTGCACAGTCTTTTATGCTTGTTTCAGATGTTGTTGTTAGTGGATCTTCAGTCATGCAATCCCCAACAGAGTAACCAGTTTTCATATTTGCACCCCCTGATTGTATTAATTCAGGTAAATTAACCTTATTTAAAAATCTATTGTTGAATTGTCTATTGATTGCAGCTTTTAACTTTTGTGAATTTAGAATTCATAATTTAATGCTTTTAATTCTTGATTCAAGAGTAACATTCTTTTTGTTTAAAAGATACTTTATTGATTTAAATAGGCCTAACCTCTCATAATTAAGTTTTTCAAGCGCTTCTCTTTCTATGAACCTCACATTACTTTGATTACAAATAATTTTTGCTTTTTTAGTGAGATACATATTTGTAATTAGTATTCCTTTAGAATTATTTATTTTGTGTAAATCGAGTTTTTTTGCAAAAACAGAAGCTTCTTCTTGCCCAACAAAGTAACCTTTAGATTTATATTTGCACTCAACATAAGTTTTTCTTATAATTCCATAAACAATATCAAATTCTGATCTAAAGTCTTTCTTTTTTAGAATAACATTTTTCTTTAGTGCAAATTTACCAAAGTCATAAAAGATATCATAAACAAATAATTCAAATTTTTTACCAATAACATAATTTTTTTTACCTTGTTTTTTTATATTATTTTTACTTCTCATCTGGGGATGTTTTAAATTATTTAATATTTAATTTGTTTGTTTCATAACTGAATCTAGTTCTTTTACCATATTCTCATTATAGAATTTTATTGTTCCATTGTTTTCAGTAAACATCTTAAACTCTTCTGTATCAGTAGTATCAATTTTGGATATTATTGAATTTAGAGTGTAAAAATCATCTTTTGGTTTGTTAACTTCTGGTGTTTTATATTTTTGTTCTATTACTGTTTTTTCTAATTTCGATGTTATTGGTTCGAATGACATTGTTTCTAAAGTGCATTTAGCATAAAAGCCTAACCAAAATGCCAAAGTGCATCTTACAATACTTTTTACTTTTCTATTTATGCTCATTTTCTTTAGTTGAATATTTTTTAACAAATTTCTTTATTGATGAATAAAAGTTGTTTAGATTTGTGCTTGTTTTCCCTTTAATATTATCAAATTTGCCAATTAGGCTTTCATTATCAAATTTTTCACCAATTAAACTTTCAAGTCTATAATCAAAATCACCAATTTTTAGATCTCTAATTTTTGATGATAAACTTCTATCAGTATAAGAT
>CAYLIL010000088.1:0-4417 GCA_964384045.1 uncultured Methanosarcinales archaeon | reverse complement strand
ATTTTATAAAACTTCCATTTTAAAATAGCAATATTTATATAATAATTAACCCAAAAGCTTACCATGGGCATGATTAATTTTATAAAAAGTTTTTTTGAAGAAAGTGAAGAAGAGATAAAAGAAGAGATAAAAGAAGCTGAAAAGATAAAAAAAGAAGCTGAAAAGCGATTAGAAGAATTAAAAAATAAAAAAAAATCAAAAATCAGCAAAAAACAAGAAAGAAACTTAACCATTACAATCACAATCATATTAATAATAATCATAGGATTTTATGGACTAAAATGGTACAAATCCATACCAAAACCATTCAAATACGAATGTAACGAGTTAAACCCTTGTACAGATTGTTTAGTTACAGCAAGTTGCATCATGTTTGAAGAAACGATAGATAACGACTACATCCATTTCACAATTGAAAACAAAAACATCTTAAATGGTAACTGTAATGCAAAAATAACAATAACAAACGAAGATTCAATATTATCTGACAAAATATATAAACTAGGCCAATTAATTCCCAATCAAAACAAAGTTTTCAAAATAGAATTAGATCTCCCAGATGGAGAAACACAAACAAGTGTTGAACCGATGTGTGAGTGGGAATAAATTAAGATGAAAAAAAAAGAGGTAGTAATTATAAGTATTGTGATTATTGTAATAATTTTAAGTATTTTTTCTTTGAAATCCCTAGATAAAACAACAAATACAACTACAAAAGATACAGATGAACAAAAATTTTTAAAATTCACAGAAAATTTAATACTTTGTAAAACCGGTAGTCCAGATAAAAGTAATTGTGATCTGCTTGAAAAAGAATATATAAACTGTTTTCAAGATCAAGGTGAAAAATCAGATAGTACTTATTGTTTTGCAAAAGCAACACAAGATAGTAAATATTGTGGAGATATTGAAATTAGTGATGATAGATTTTATTGCTTTGCAGAAATAAATAATGACACTAGTTATTGTGATGAAATAGAATCAAAAGACGATAAGTTTTATTGTCTTGCAGATATAAATAATGATGCTAGTTATTGTGATGAAATTAAAGAAATATCAATAGTTTCTGAATGTAAATTGGATAGTGCTAATGATCCATCAATCTGTGATGAAACACAAGATTCAGACTATAAATTTAAATGCCTTGCAGAACTAAATGAAGACCCTGATTATTGTGAAAATATAAAAGAAGGAATATATAAAAGGGAATGTTTTGGGACCATAACTAATAATAAGAACTATTGTATAGATATAGATGAATGTTCTGATAATTTCTACTATTCAAAAATAGAACAAAACTATGAAATTAATTATTGTTATAAAATCAAAGATGAACAAAAGAAAAAAGAGTGTATAAACTTAATAGACAAACATTATTTGAATCTTGCATTAAATAATGAAATGGACGAATGTAATAAGCTAGTCAATCAAGAAATGAAGAATTCTTGTATGAGTATTATAGAAAACAATTTAAACTTATGTAAGTCAATTGTTAATGATGATGCAAAGTTTTATTGTATTATTTATTTTGGTGAAACCAAAAACGATAAATCATTATGTAATAATCTCAAAGAACCGACATTAAAAGAAAAATGCCAAAATTATTTCAGAAATTAATAATCTATTTCTAGATTAAAACCGTTATTTTTATATAAACTAAAATATGGACTAATATCTAAAAGGTTTTTACAAAATACACAAGATAACAAAATGATAGATATACTATTTTTATTCCCAAAAACTGGAGAAGATATCGGCGCTTCAATAGCGCCACCGTTTGGTGTGCTTTGTGCTTCTTCTCTGCTCAATAAAGAAAACTATAAAATAAAAGTAATAGATCAAAGAACAGACAAAAATTGGAAAAATCAAATTAAAAGTGCACTAAAAAGTAACCCTCTTTTCGTAGGGATATCTACAATGACTGGAAGTCAGATTTACTATGCGCTAGAAATGGCTAAAACTGTAAGAAAAAATAATAAAGATATCAAAATTGTTTGGGGGGGAACACACCCAACAATTATACCTCAACAAACACTAGAAAACGAATACGTAGATATTATAGTTCGAGGCGAAGGAGAAGAAACATGTTTGGAACTTGCAAAACGGATAGAAAAAAATAAAGATTACTCCAAATTAAAAGGAATTAATCTTAATCCTCAAAGAAAATACTTAGATATAAACAAATTACCAGAAACCCCCTGGAAAATTATAAATGTCAAAAAATATATTTCAAAATCGCTCTACATCGAAGGAGGGAATAAGATGTTAGACATAGGCGAAACAAGTAGGGGCTGCCCATTTTTATGCAAATTTTGTTGTAGTAGCTATATCAAAAAAGGAACTTGGCGTCCACTAACAGCAAAAAATACAATAAAAAAAATAATTAATGACGTTACAAGATTTAATCTTGATTCTATATGGATCCGGGATGATAATTTCTATGTTGATCTAAAAAGAAATAAAGAAATTTTCAAAGGCATGATAAAAGAAAAAATTGATATTAAATGGTATACTGCTGGAACAAGAATAGATGCATTCAAAAAAATGCAACCTAATTTTATAAAACTGTTAAAAAAAAGCGGGGGCAATTCATTCAAATTTGGCGCTGAATCAGGATCTGATAGAATTTTAAAAATGATTAATAAGGGGCAAACAAAACAAGACATAATTAATGCTAACTTAAAAGCAAAACGGTATGATTTAATACCTGCATATTCATTTATGTGTGGATTTCCAACAGAAACCATGAAAGAATTCTTAGACACTGTAAATTTAATGATTAAACTTTCAAAAGATAACTCAAAAGCAATTCTTGAAGCCCTTTGTATATTCACCCCCCACCCAGGAACACCATTATTTGACTTAGCAATTAAACATGGGCTAAAACCAGAAAAAAAACTAGACAATTGGGCCACATATAGTTATTATAATAAAGCACATACTCCATGGTTAAATAAAGAGAGAAGAAAACTTCTTCAAAATGCAGCAGATATTTGTATTTGTGGTGGCGTAATAAAACCAGTCATAGAAACAATCAAAAACCCAATTGAAAAAGCAGCCTACTTAGCTATCCTTTCCCCAATAAATAAATATTACAAATATAGATGGGAAAATAAATATTTCAAGTATGATCCATTTCTAAAAATTATTAGGTTAGCAAGAAAAATAAAATTAGATAAAACTATAATTTTATCATCTGATTAAACTAAATCTCTACCCAGAAATATCTGTACTAGGTCTAACATATAATCTTGAATATGATGGATCATTAAAGCGCTCTTGACTAGGATCAAAATCAATTAAAACGTAATTAGATCCTACATAATTAGCAAATTCACTAGAAATATTCATGAAATCTAAAATCCTAAAATCCGGAACTATAACTTTACAACTATTTTCTTCTAGATTATTTATTATATATCCTATTTTATCAGCCCCCATTAAACCATCATAATAAGAATCATTTAGTAAACACCCATACATCTTATCATCAATCCTATTAATAAAGTAAGATGCATGACCCCTAAAAAGGTGGGTCCCACCTAAACTATCGAATACTTTATCTTTTTCAGAAGTTAGATTAGATATTAATTCTATCCTATTTAACTGATCATTTAAAACCCCTTTATCCATCGAAGATAAGTTATATAACTGAAAAATAGGTGGAATAACCAACATACCCAAGATAAATAAAAGAACAACACTGATAAAAAACTTATTTCGTAACCTACATAATCGACCAATAACCCGATTTAGAAATGATGCAGCATAAATTGCTAAAAAAGGAAGCAAAATCAATATGTCTTGCCCATAAATTGCAGGATTGATAATAAGAGTAACAGAAAATAAATAAAACGAAATCAACAAAGAATCTTCTAAATAAATTTGTCTATTTTTATAAAAACGCCAAAAAAAACAAATAGATTTGTATATTATAAAAGTAATCCCAAAAATCCAAATAAGTGAATTAGCCAAAAATGAACTATACAATGAAGTATAAGACGGAGGATAACAGCTCATTATATTATAAGTATCAAAAAAAGCATACTTTAAAAGTGAATATAACCCCCCTAAAAAATGAAAATACAAAAAAACAATAGCTATAGGCAAAGTAAAACTAACAATGAACATAAATGTCCGCTTTTTTAATCTTAATAACCGATTACATTGACCAAATCTACATAAAAACAAAAAAATAAGTATACTAAAGAAGCCAAAAATATGAGATTGCTTAAACAAAAAAGCCAAACTAAAACAGACACCCGAAATGGCACTAAATAACAAAGTTTGCCTTTTTAACAAAATGAAATAATAAGCAACCAATAACAAAAAAAACGGAACCACATCTGCCCTAATTTCTGTTGTTGTAATCATAAAAATAAGAAAAAAAGATGACAAAAAAGATGACAAAAAAGAA
>CAYLIL010000087.1:0-4492 GCA_964384045.1 uncultured Methanosarcinales archaeon | reverse complement strand
AAACTGTTCTAAAAAAAGCTGCACAGCATAGTGGAGTTTTCAGAACGCAAAAAATGTCTTGGCTTGCAGGAGAAAAAACAAAAGTTTGTGAGTATAAAGAGAATAATGTTAGATTAAAATTTGATGTTGAAAAAACTTATTTCTCGTCTAGGTTAAGCACAGAAAGAAAAAGAATTTATGAACAAGTTAAACCAGATGAAGATGTTCTAGTAATGTTCTCAGGTGCAGCACCATATGTTTGTGTTATTTCTAAAAATACTAAAGTTAAAACAATTGTTGGGATAGAGATTAATCCTGATGCACATAATTATGCAGAACAAAATGTTAAGTTAAATAAAATTAAAAATTCATTTTTATTAAATGCAGATGTTCATAATGTTACAGAAGAAAATCTAAAGAAGATAAATGCACCTATAACTTATGATAGAATTGCAATGCCCCTTCCTAAAACAGCTGATGAATTCTTAGTTGATGCTTTTAGATTTGCGAAAAAAGGAACTATTATTCACTTCTATGATTTCTTACATGTTAATGATTTTCCTGATTGCAAAAAGAAAATCTTGAAAGCTGCAAAAAAGAATAAACTTAAAGTTAAGATTCTAAAGTTCACCAAGTGTGGTCAATACTCTCCTAAAAAATATAGAGTTTGTGTAGACTTTGAAGTTAAAGGCAGGTTAGGCTGGTTTTCTAGCCTATTTAGCTAGTCGTTTCAATAATTGCAACAAATATATAAAGGTTGTATCACATTCTAATACAGTATGGTAGAAAATATATACTTAGATGCAGGCGCAACAACTGAAGTTGATCCTAAAGTAATTGAGGCCATGCAACCATATATTACTGAAAAATATGGAAATGCTTCATCTAGCCATGATAAAGGCAAAGAGGCAAAGCAAGCATTAGAGAATGCAAGAAAAATAATTGCAAAAGCTATTGATGCTAAGCCGAAGGAAATTGTTTTCACATCTGGTGGAACTGAAGCTAATAATTTTGCAATCAAGAGTATTGCCTTTACAAACAAAGATAGGGGTAACCATATTATTACAACCAAAATTGAACATGATTGCATATTAGAAAGTTGTAAATGGTTAGAAAAACAAGGTTTTAAAATAACTTATCTAGATGTTGATGAGCAAGGTTTTGTTAAACCAGAAGTTTTAGAGAGTGCAATTACAGATAAAACTATTCTTGTTTCTATTATTCATGGTAACAATGAAATCGGAACTATTCAAGATTTAGAAACACTAGGAAATGTTTGTAAAAAACATGGTGTTTATTTTCACACTGATGCATGTCAATCTTTTACAAAAACAGAAGTTAATTCTAAATATGTTGATTTAATCACATTAAACGCTCATAAGATTCATGGACCAAAAGGTGTTGGTTGTTTATTCATAAAAAAAGGAACTAAGATAGAAGCTTGGCAACATGGTGGGGGACATGAACTAGGTTTTAGAAGTGGAACAGAAAACATTCCTGCAATCATAGGTTTTGCGAAAGCAGTTCAACTAGCAACTAAAAATCATGTTGCATACATGACAAAGTTAAGAGATAAATTAATTTCTAGCATTAAAGGTAAACTTCATGGTCCAGCAGAAGATAAAAGATTATGCAATAATGTTAATGTTTATTTTGAAAATGTTGATGGAGATGCATTAGGAAGCTATCTTAATAATGAAAAAATTTCTTCTTCATTAGGAAGTGCTTGCTCAACAAATAATAGTGGACCAAGCCATGTTCTAAAAGCTCTTGGTTTATCTGATAAAGAAGCAAGTAATTCTGTAAGGTTAACTATTTCTAGATTTACAAAAGAAGAAGATATTGATAGAGTTATTTTTGTTCTTGAAAAAGCTGTTAAGAAGTTAGGTAAGAGAAGCTTCATTGATAAATTAATTGATAAGTTCTAGAATCAAAATAACATCTTTCTCATGTTTTATTTCTTTAATATTAAATTCAGAGAAAATACTTTTAATTAGATTTTTAGTAGTATCTGCATTCACGCTACGCTTGATAAATGTTAAAACAAAAATGTTTTTACCAACTCTTTTTATTTCATTAAGACCTTTTTCTATATTATTAAAATTTTGGATTGCAGTAAAAGAAACAACAACATCAAATTCATTCTCCTGAAAAGGAATCTTTTCTGCTTTGCCTTGAATTACTTTATGTTTTCCTTTGTATTGAGAAAGAAGTTTCTTAGAAGGATCAATGCCAACACATTCACATTTAAAATCATCTAAATAGAATGCATTACCACAACCAACATCTAATAGTTTGTATTCTGGTTTTATTTCAATATGCTTTTTCACAATTGCAATCTTTTCAATCTGCTCTTCTTTGTATAATTCATTGTAAGATTCTGCAATTGTATCATAATAATTGTCCATTAAATATAAGAAGTCCTTGTGTTTTATAAAAATATTTATAAATGAAACTCCACAACTTCTTATTATGCAAAAAATATATGGCTTTAAAGTAGAGTATCATTGTTAGTTCTTTTTCATAGGTTTAGCTATATTTAATTTTATTTTCTGTTCAAATGGTGGCTGTAGTGTATCGGTAGCATTGAGGTCTGTGGAACCTTAGGGGCGGGTTCAACTCCCGTCAGCCGCCCTCATTTCCACATTAATTTTATAAATCATAATCCACAAGGTAAACAATATGGTACAATTAGCAAAAGGAGTAAGAGACTTTGCTCCAAACGAGAAAATTGCAAGAAACTACCTAGTTAGAACTTTAAAGAGCATATTTGAAGCATATGGCTTCAATCCCTTAGAAACTCCTATTATAGAGCGTTTTGAGACTCTATCAACAAAGGATTCTGGCTCAGAAATACTTAAAGAAGTATTCAGATTCAAAGATCAAGGCCAAAGAGAATTAGCTCTAAGATTTGACCTAACAGTACCATTTTCCAGATTTGTTGCAATGAATCCTAATCTTAAAATGCCTTTCAAAAGATATCAAGTAGGCAGAGTATTCAGAGATGGACCAATCAAGCTAGGAAGGTATAGAGAGTTCTGGCAATGTGATGTTGATGTTGTTGGAAGTTCAAGAATGATTGCAGACGCAGAAATACTTTCCTTAGCCAAAAAATTTTTTGAGAAAATAAATCTAGATGTAAAGATAATAGTTAATAATATTAAATTAATAAATGCAATTGTTGAAAAAGCAGGAGTGAGCAAAGAATTAATTCCAAATGTATTACAAACCGTTGACAAACTAGAAAAACTTGGAACTGAAAAGGTAAAACAAGAATTACTAGAAAAAGGGTTTGAAAATGCAGATGAGATTCTAAGATTACTAGATGTTCCAGGAGATAACAGAGAAAAATTTGATTACTATTCTGAAATTCTTCCAGACAATGAAGGATTAAAAGAGTTGAAAGAAATATTTTCACTAACTGAAGGGATAAATTTTGCACCAGAACTAGCAAGAGGATTATCTTATTACACTGGAACAGTTTTTGAAGTTAAACTAAAAAATAAAAATGAATTTTCTTCTTCTCTAGCAGGAGGAGGAAGATATGATAAAATGATTGGGAATTATGCAGACAATGGAAAAGATTATCCTGCAGTTGGGATTGCTTTCGGATTAGAGCCAATACTAGAAGTCCTAAAATTACAAAATAAAATTGAATTAAAAAATACTGTTACTAAAGTTTTTATTGTTCCTATCGGTGATGTGCAGAAAGAAGTTTTAGAGATTGCAACTCAATTAAGAGAAAACAAGATTAATACAGATGTTGACTTAATGAATAGAAAAATTCCTAAAAATTTAAAATATGTTGAAGCTCAACAAATTCCTTTTGCGCTCTTCGTCGGTGAAAACGAAATCAAAGAGGGAAAGTTTAAGTTGAAGAATATGATTGATAAGAGTGAAGAAGTTCTTGAGTTGAGTGCAGTTATTGAGAAATTGAAATAAAATTATTTAACAATTAACTTATCCACAAGGTTAGAGGAATCAACAACAATTGTTGTTAAAGTTTTGTCCAAGTATTCTAAATCATCATACATATCAGACATAATATGTCTTTCTCCAGACAAAGCCCCCAACGAAGCAATTAATTTAAAAGCAGAGTTTAATGCAGAGTCAGGGAAAATGTCTTTCATTGAAGCTAGAGCAAAACGATAATTTGTGCTTATAGTTACAATTTCAAAAACAAAATCACTTTGAGACATTCCTCCACTGATTAAACATGGCCAATTATCATACAAGAAATGATAATACTCATCAAATTTAAGACTTATATCTTTATAGAGATCTTGAAGGTTTTCATAAGAATTCTTAATTTTAGCTGCTTGATCAAAATCCATAATAAAAGAAGAATAAGGCCATATTTATAATATTTACTTTAAATAAGAATCAATTAAAGGAACAAGTGTATTTTCAAAATTATCTTTTTTAGACATATATTCATCATAATGAACACCTTCTTCTAAAGACGTATTCTTTTTAATCAAATTAATTGGCTCAGTAGAATAAATAAAAACTT
>CAYLIL010000086.1:0-4555 GCA_964384045.1 uncultured Methanosarcinales archaeon | reverse complement strand
ATGAGAAGCCCCCCCCCTTATCCAATTATTTTTCCAAATCAAGAAAGAGATTTAAACTTTAGAGTAGACTGGATCCAAGGACCAATGGTTTATTGTGGATATATTCAATCTCCAAACAATGTTGGTGAAAATGTTGTTCAGGCCAGACTTTATGGTATGAGATTGAAATAATTATTTTTGCCCTTAATTCTTATAACTAATGGTGCTTCGCACTTGATACGCCCATTTTTTTACTTTAAATTTTTCCTCCGCTTCGCTACGAAACGTTGCACTAAAATTCAATCCTTCGGAGAGTTTAACAGCGATTAAGAGATTCCGAAGTCTTGCAGACTTCTCCATCCAAATTCGGTTTTGTGGGTTGCCTCAAAACCGAACTTCTCTTAATCGCGATGTTATCTGTAATTCAGAAATCAGCCTAAGAATTTTGGAGAGGGGCAAATCTTATAAATTAACAAGTTTATCCTATTTTATTATGAAAGCAACCCAACTATATCAACATCTTGAGAAAGATTTTATCACTCCAGAAATGAGTGATGAATGGGCGCAGTATATGGATTCTGTCGCCGATTTTCTTAGTGAGAACTTTAAGAAAAGATCTATGGGTTTAGTTTGCGATTTTGCAACAGAAATCAATAAAGTATATACTGCTGTTTTTCCATCAAAAGAAGTCATGCAAAGAATTTTAGATGATGGAACTCAAGATGCAATGCTTTTTGTTCATCACCCATCAATATGGGATATAAGAAAAGCTCCGGAAGTTTTTCAGCAAATGAATAGAAATTTATTACAACAATTTAGAGATAGAAAAATCTCCATTTATAATCTTCATGTGCCTTTAGATAATTTTGGAGAATATTCAACAAGCGTTACTTTAGCAAAAACATTAGGAATAAAACCTGAAGAATCTTTTGCTCCTTACTTTGGCTCTATGTGTGGAGTTTTTGGAAAAACCGATATAGCAACAGTTCAAGATTTAAGAAAAAGATTTCAAGAAGCTGTTGGACATGGGGTTAATTTGTATAATTATGGAGATAATGAAATCAAAGATAGAACTGTTGCAGTTATTGCTGGCGGAGGAAACGACGCAGATATGCTTGAAGAAATCGCCAAAGCAGGAGTTAATACTTTTGTAACAGGAATTACTGCCAAAAATGAACATTCCAAAAAGGCACATGATTTTGCTGAAAAACATAGAATAAATGTACTTGGAGGAACTCATTATTCTACTGAAAGATTTGCTTGTATATCGATGGTTGATTATTTTAAGAAAGTTGGGTTGCCATCTGAATTTATTGAAGATAAACCTGTAATGGAAGATATGTAAGATTTGCCCCTTTAATTCTTTTATTTTATGTATCGCTACGCTTTTGGACGGCTGATTTCTGAACTTGCTCCGTTTCACTTCGCACCACGCCTTGCAGGCTCTCCTCCTTTCAGTCGTCGGGACAGATAACAAGGGATAAAAGGAAATTTCCTGCTGAAATTTCCCAAATCGCTTCGCGACTTCTTTTATCCCCATAGTTATGTCCAATAATTTTCAGGGGCTAAAAAAGAAAGGGGCGGTTTTCTACACAAGTATAAGAAGATTTATTAAATACTACAAACATCCCCTATATATGCAAGAAAAAATCGATTTTGATATTGAAAAATTGAAGCCTGAAGATAGAAGATTCTTAATGTCCAGATCTTTAAGTGTTGCTTCAACAAATGCAACAAATAGGCTTACAAATACCTCTTTAATTATATCTCATATTTCTATGTTAATAGCTTTATTCTCACTAGTGTTTTCAATACAAAATGGTTTTACTAATATTGTTCTTACAGTATTAATAATTGAGATAATCTTTCTGATAATCCTTTTAGTGTGGTATTTTTCAGCACAGAAGAAAGTAGCCAATCAAACAAAAGCAGCCGAGGATGGCCACAATGTAATGTTCAAAAAACATTTTGAATATGCCAAGAAAAAATAAGAAATTTTATATACTAACTTAATAAATTACTATACATAATGAACAAGAAGAATATATTCATAATATCCGAAAGTGTTTTTATATTCATCCTATTATCACTTAATCTCAATTTTGTTGTAGGATATGGACTATATTTTATCTTTGGTGGATTAGCAAAATTTCTTGAGAATCCAATATCAGGAATATTTTTTATCATGGCAATAGTCGCTTTAATTAAAGGTTTGATCGAATTGCTAAAAAAATTAAAGAAGAAAGAATTTTTTACAGTCTATATTCTTGCGGGAGTAATCTTCATCTTAATTATTATTACATTAATCAATTTTTCAATAAATCAACCAGAGTTAAACACTGATTCTGATGAATTGATATATGATAATTTTCAAAAATATTCAGATGAATATATCTCTTTACAATATCCTTCTTATCTAACATCAAAAGGTAGTACTGAAAACTCCTACCTAATGTTTACTAGAGATGAAATTTCTACTCCTCCACCCGAAGCAGTAATGATAAAATTTTATGATACTGAATCGCTTGATGATTCAACCTATGATATTCTTTTAGGATTAAAAAGCAATATGGTTGAACAAAAAATTATTACAAACGAAAATAGTACATTAGGAGAGTATGATGCAATAAAAGTAGTATATGAATATAACCAAGAAATTGAAGGGATTAATTATGAAGCTAAAGCAATGAGAGTTACTTCAATACAACCAGATATAATTATCCAAATAATATTTATTTCTGATCCAACAGAATATGAAACATATATAGAGGATATAGAAAAACTGATAGAGTCTATTAGATTAAAATAAAAGGTTGAAATGATGCCAGAAACAACAACTAACAACAAAAAAGAAAAAGTTGAAAATAACGGATTTTTCAAAGATTATTGGATAGGCATAGTTGGAACAGGTGTTGCATTTTCAGCAGTTATTGCTTTTCAAACTATAAGTTCTGGAAAAACTTCGGATTTAATTCCTGCAACTATTGGAGGATTTGGTGCAGGTATAATTATTGGATTTATTTGGAACATTATTAGTTATGGGTGGGGAAGAGCAACTGGAAAGATTCCACCTAAAACAAAAAATAAAGTAAACTCTAAATTTGATTGGAAAGATTGGAAACAGAATATAATAGGTATATTGATATTTTTTGTAATTGTAGCAGTTGTAGCAATTTTATTTCACCTTTTTCTATAAATTTTAATTTTTCTATCATAAATTTAAAAAACGAAAACCGCCCATTAATTCTTGTTTTTTATGTATCGCATTCGCTCATTAGAAGAAACGCCCCTGAAAATTACTCTGCGGACGCAGTTTTCCCACACTTCGTATGGGAAAAGGACATAACAGCGATTAAGAGGAAAAATCGGTCGCTACGCTAAATCGCCAAGCGATTTCCCGATTTTTACCCAAATTCGGTTTTGTGGGTTGCCTCAAAACCGAACTTCTCTTAATCGCAATGTTATACGACATTTGAGAGTGTGCCTTTACTCTAGGAAAAAGTGGGGCTAAATTTATATAAACGATCTAACCTCTTATATTGATATGGAGAAAAAAATTGTAGAAAAAATCTTTGAATCGCACGGCTTAGGCAAAGTTGAGTCCGTCGCAAATATTGAGATTGGCTTCACAAACAAAGTCTATCTAGTGAATGACTCTTTTATTCTCAAAGTTTGTGAAGATGAGAGCAACGAACAAAAGTCTGAAATAGAAGTATTTTTCTACAATTTTTTCAAGGATAAAATTCCTGTTCCTGAAATCAAAGTTTTTGACAAATCCAAAAGTATTTATGGCAAATTTTTCATGATTTATCCCAAGATTGAGGGCGATAATTTGTATGCAAAATGGCATTTGTTGAACAATGACCAGAGAAAAATCATCATCAAACAACTTTGCGATATTCTGAAAGTAATCAATAAATCGCCCTACAATGAATTTTTGCAAAAATTTGATGTGAATTTTTCGGACAACTGGCACGATAAGATACTCAACCAAATCCAAAACTCATTAAAGAAAATAGAAGAAAAGAAACTTCTGTCCTTTGAATTTATCAAAGCCATCAAAAAATTCGTTGACGACAATCATAATGTTCTTAAAGAACAAAAAATGACCTTTGTATATTGGGATGCTCACTTTGATAATATTCTTGTTCAAGACACAAAGATTGTCGGAATTTTAGATTTTGAGAGGACAGAAGTTTCTTCAATGGATTTCGTTTTGGATATTGTCAAAAGAATGGTTGAGTATCCGAAAAAGTATATGTCCGAAAAATTTGAAAAATTTGCCAAAAAAGAAGACTACGCCGATCTCTTAAAATGGTTTCAGGAATTTTATCCAGAACTTTTTGAATTTGAAAATTTGGATAAGAGGTTAGATTTCTATGCAGTTGAACACGATTTAGATACTTTGATTTGGTATCCGAATTCCAAAGAGGTTAAGCAAATGATAGCAAAAACAGTGAAGTATGATAGCCCCACTTTTTAGAACAATGAACGGCACACTCTCAAACGCAAGGGGACGCTGCGCTTTCGCTTCACTACGTTACGCTCACCCTCGTATAACAAGGGATATACGGTT
>CAYLIL010000085.1:0-4604 GCA_964384045.1 uncultured Methanosarcinales archaeon | reverse complement strand
ATGATTAATACTATAAAAAGGGATTCTTAATTTTTTTGCAGCAATAGGAACAAATGGTTCAAAATCTGTAATTGCTAAATCTGGTTTGAATTCTTCAACCGCTTTGAATAATTTGTTTAGAGATTTTCCACCTTTAGTTAGGGCATTTTTAATATTAAATTTTATTGTCTGTAAAACTTCAACTTTCTCTCCTTTAAATACAAATCCTAAGCCCATAACTTTGTTAACATCGTCGAAGAATTGGCTGAGATAATCATATCCTTTTTGAGAAGTAAATATTTTAACTTGGTGACCTTGTTTTATTAAATGCTCAATAATAACTCTACTTCTAGAACTGTGTCCCCGGCCTTCACCTGAGATGCCGTAGATAATTTTTGCCATAAGGAATCACTCCTTACTCGCTAATTCAAGAATTGCTTCTGCAAGATCGCCTTTATGGTTGATGATTGCAGTTTCTGCTTGCTCTTTTGTGCAAGAAGTTTGAGTTACAACAGTTGCAATGTCTTCTTCAGAAATATCTGGTGTTGTGTCTAATGGTTCAAATCTATATTCGCCAGAAATTTGAAATGATTCTTGTCCCATCATTGTTACATTTTGAACAGAGGGGTTATCAAGAATTATTTTTCCATCAGCTCTTTCAATTATTACTTTAGTAGCAGCTATCTCTTCTTGCTTTACGCCAATTTTTTTCATAGCTTGTTGCATCTGTTTATTATTCATATTTGGTAACATTTTTTCACCTTATGCAAAAGTATGTAGAAGTATTTCAAGAATAATTACTAAAACTACTAACGCTACAACATGTCCTGGTTTAAATACTAAGTTTGATTTATATTCAGCGTAAAAACTTGTTAAACCAGCACCGGAACTCGGTAATCTCATTTTCTCATTTGCCATAAATGTATGGATAAAAGCAGGGTTTATAAAGATTTTGTTGTAAGATTTCCGATAATACCTACTTAAAGTTAATAAATGTAATAATTCTTTTCTATAAAAAGGAGAAACTTTATAATGTTTTATAACTTTTTATTATGAATTATAATAAAATCATTATGAGGTAAAAATGGTGCAAGCAATAATAAAATTAGATGATACAACAGATAGAATATTAACAATAGTTAAAGGTAAGTATGGATTAAAGAATAAGTCTGATGCAATTAACTTAGTTATAAATAAATTTGCAGAAAATCTTTTAGAACCTGAGTTAAGACCAGAATATAAAGAAGAGTTAAACAAAGTCACTAAAGGCAAACATAAAAAGTTTTCTAATGTGAATGAATTAAGAAAATTAATAGAAAATGTATAAATTTTTTATAAGTGAAAAATTAGAGAAGATATTTAAGAAATTAATAAAAAAAGATAAAACTAGATATGAAACTATACTTAAAAAAATTGATGAAATAATAAATTCAAACCCTAATCACTATAAAAATTTAAGAAAGAACATGAAAGATTTCAAAAGAGTTCATATTGACTCGCACTTTGTTCTTATTTTTAAAATTAAACAGGATAAAATATATTTTGAAGATTTGCAACATCATGATTATATTTACAAAAGTTAATCTTATCTACACTAGTCAAATACTAAAAACATTTATATACAAAATTATAAAACTATAACAAATGCAAGAAGATTACACAATCAAAATACCAAGCACAAGCAGAGAACCTGTTCTAGATGTAGCTTTAGATACAATTAAGCAAGATAAGCAAGCTATTGTATTTGTTAATTCTAAGAGGAGTGCAGAGAGTGTTGCAGAAAAGATTACAAAAAAATTAAATCTTACTGATAAAGAAAAAGAATTCTATAATGAGTTATCAGAAAAAATACTAAAAGCGTTATCAACACCAACAAGGCAATGTAAAAGATTAGCTTTATGTGTTTCAAAAGGTATTGCATTTCATCATGCAGGATTAAATTCTACCCAAAGAAGATTAGTTGAACAAAACTTTAGAGAGAGAAAAATAAAAGTGATTTGTGCAACTCCAACTTTAGCACAGGGAGTTGATCTTCCTGCATATAGAACAATTATCAGAGATCTTAAAAGATTCACTTCTAGAGGAATGAGGAGTATTCCTGTTCTTGAATATGAGCAACAATCAGGTAGAGCTGGTCGACCAGGAATGGAAAAATTAGGGCAAGCTATTGTTTTTGCTAAAGATGAGAAAGATAAGAAATATTTAATTAAAAAATACCTTAATGGTGACCCAGAAGATATTATTTCTAAGTTAGCAGTTGAACCAATTCTTAGAAGTTATGTTCTAAGTTTAGTTGCAACTGATTATTGTAAAAATTTTAAAGAGTTAGAAGAATTTTTTGCGAAAACTTTCTTTGCTTATCAGTACCAAGATGATACAGAATTAAGTATTATAATGTCTAGAACTTTAGAGAAACTTAAAGAGTGGAAATTTGTCACAATACAAAATAAAGAAACTTCTGGCTTTGTTTCTGCTAAAGAATATGACAATAGTAACAATGCTAGAATTAGAGCAACCATTCTTGGTAAGAGAGTTTCAGAATTATATCTTGATCCTTACACTGCAAACTTCATCATCTCCTATCTTAAAGAGAATAAGATTGAACCTATTAGTTTATTATTTATGTTTTCTAATTGCATAGAGATAAAGCCTCTGCTTAATGTTGGTGTTAATATGGTTGAAGAAACAGAAGGTTGGCTTCAAGAAAATGAAGATTTTTTAGGTGAAGAATCAGAATTAATGCAGGAGGATTATTATGAATTAACAAGGGGAGTTAGAACAACTATGTTTTTTGAAGATTGGATTAACGAGTTTAATGAAGAAGAACTTCTAAATAAATATAATGTTCGTCCAGGAGAAATCAATGCTAAAATTGAACGGCTCGATTGGCTTATTTATTCTGCAACAGAACTAACAAGGTTAACAAATAAGGATTTGGTTAAACATTTAGTTAGGCTTAGAATTAGAACAAGAAATGGTTGCAAAGAAGAACTTATTCCATTACTAAAATTCAAGAATGTTGGTAGAGTTAGAGCAAGAAGATTATTCAAGAACAATATTAAGAATGTTCATGATGTTAAAGTCATTGCATATGAGAAGTTGTCTGCAATACTCGGTAAAAAACTAGCTTTAAATATGAAGAAAGAAGTAGGGATTGTAGTTGAGGATGTTCAAGAAACCTTACTCTAAAATCTTATAACCTTTTTTTATGAAAAGTTTGCAGGGAATGTGGATTTCATCTGATTCCTCTGTGATTATTTTTATTTGAGATATACTAATTTTTACAATCTCTCCGACTAAGTTATCAATTCTTATTTTACTTCTTAGTCTAAATTTTCTATCTTTATTAAGTTTAGAATGAGCAATAAGGTTAGGCAAGCTTTCTTTAATAGCAATTATTAAAGTATAAACAATTGCAATTCCTGCAATCGCTGCAATCCCAATTAAAATAAAATTCATTACTTTTGCATAAATTAATGCAAAAATTATTGTTAAGGCATATATTAAGTAACTAATTACAATTGGTAATGTTTTTTCTGTGTTAAATCTCATAGAGAATATTCTTATTTTTCTAATATTAGAGTTTCTGATTAATAATAATGATAATTTTTCTAATAACTTAGCAATTATAAATCCTCCAACTAAGATTAATAGAATTACTGATAGGTTATTCACGGTTGTAATAACTTTTTCATTTAGTTTAATTAGTTCTTCTATGTGTATCATTTTCATTCTTAAAAGCTATCTGTCTTTCACTCAGTCTTTGTTGTTTTTTTATGGTTCTGTTGTCCCGTATGGAGCATCCCCCAACAACGAACTCAATTGTTTATTACAATGAGCTCACTTTAAGACAATAGCTTTTCATATTAAACCTTTGATATAGTCCTTAATGTATTTATGTTTGTTTCTCGCTGTTAGCTTTTGAAGAGCATTTTGAAATCGACTACCATATTGTGCAGCTTTCTTTTTTCTCTTAGCATATTCTTTTAAACCTAATTGTTTAGCTATTTTCCTAATAACTATTTTATTTTGTCTTTTATTAATTTTTGCACCTATTGAGATTTGCATTGCAATTCCAATAATATCAAAATCTAAGAATGGAACATAAGTGTCGATTTTTAATTTCTTAGGAATTAGTATTTCTCTAATTAAATCACGATTGTAAATATTAATTAATCCATTCCAGCATTCAGCATGCTTGTCTTTAGAGAGCTCATGTCTTTGGTAGCCTGCAAATATTTCTTCACTGCCTAAACCTGAAAGAACAATTTTACACTTATCTTTTTTAGCAAGTTCAAGTCCTGCTAACTCTACTGCACCAACACCAAGATTAACTGCATCAAAAGCTTTACTTTTAGCTAAGATTTTAGCGGTCTTTTTCAGAACAACTTCAATTTCTTTGAAATCAAATAATTTAACTTTAATTTTAAGATTATATTTCTCAGCAATCTCTTGTGCAACAAGAACATCGTCTGGATCTTTTGTTTCTTTATCTTTAAAACCAATAGTGTAACAACAATAATCAAAACCTAAATTTTTACAAAGTATTGCTAGAACTGCGCTATCTACTCCGCCAGAAAATAAGATTCCTACTTTTTTATCTTTGCATTTTTGTATTAATTTAT
>CAYLIL010000084.1:0-4607 GCA_964384045.1 uncultured Methanosarcinales archaeon | reverse complement strand
CCTAAGATATTTTAGAAACAAAATAAAATACTATGGAAAATCTTTAACAAAAGAATATGCTGAGAAAGTAATTGATTTTATGGAAGAGATTTATTTTAAATTGAGATAAATATTTATAAATAAAAGATAATTAACAAAGACTATGAAAGCAACACAACTATATGAACAATTAGAAAAGGACTTTATCACTTCTGAAATGAGTGATGAATGGATGCACTATATGGAATCAATTATTGATTTTATTAGTGATAACTTTAAAGAAAGATCAATGGGTTTAGTTTGTGACTTTACTCAAGAAATTAATAAAGTTTATACTGCGGTTTTCCCATCAAATGAAGTTATGCAGAAAATATTAAATGATAATATTGAAAATGCTATGCTTTTTGTTCATCATCCTTCAATTTGGGATATTAATAATGCACCAGAACTCTTTTATCAAATGGATAGAAAATTATTACAACAATTTAAAGATAAAAATATCTCAATTTATAACCTTCACGTTCCTTTAGATAATTTTGGAGAGTATTCAACAACAGTTACATTAGCAAAAGAATTAGGAGTTAATCCTGAGAAAAAATTTGTTCCTTACTTTGGATCATTATGTGGAGTAATTGGTAAAACAGATTTATCAACTGTCCAGGATCTTAAAGAAAGATTTGAAAAAGCAGTTAATCATAAAATTAAATTATATAATTATGGTGAGCAAGAAATTAAAAATAATATAGTTGCACTTGTTGCAGGTGGAGGGAATGATATTGAAACTCTTGAAGAACTTAAAAAAAGAAAAATTAACACTTTTGTAACAGGGATAACTGCAAAAAATGATTATTCTAAATCTACACATGAATTTGCTGAGAAAAACAAAATAAATATTCTTGGTGGAACACACTATTCTACAGAAACTTTTGCTTGTATTGCAATGGTTAGTTATTTTAAGAAACTCGGTTTACCTTCAGAATTTATTAAAGGGGTTCCAGTAATGGAAGATATGTAGTTTATTCCTTATAAGCTAAAAACATCAAAGAACCTAAAGCTGCAATTATGAACATTATATTGTAATTATTTATCAAGCCAAGTAATATATAAACAAATGTATGAGTTGTGCAGATTATAATTTCTCTTATTGTCATGTATTCTAAAATCATCTTTTTCTTTCTTGCTTTATCATAACATATTTTATTAAAACCAATTGTATGAGTTGTATTTGATACTCCATAGAGCGCATCTATAATAAATACTGCAAGGTAAGTTTTTACAAAGTTTCTAACAATCCAAATTGCTGCATTCATGAATGAACTTATTTTATAGAGAAAGTTTATTTTTTTATCAATATGATTTGCAACAAAGTAAGTAACTACAAGAGAAGCTAATAAAGATAAAGAAGTCACAGAGCCTAGTAAAGTTATACCTTTATCTAAAATAACAAAATAAATAAAAAGTGGCCAAGCAATAGTTCTTACAGATGCTTCAATACCCTTTCCCATGTGTGCAACTACTGCTCTTGTTCCAAATTTATTTCGTATATCCTTAAACTCAAATTTAAATGGCTCATGTTTATCTTTTCGCATTAAAAGTGGAATTAAAGACAATATAATAATTCCTATTACAATCATAAATGCGTAATGGAAATCTAATCTGGTTATTAGAAATGCACCAACTAGTGGCCCAAGGGAACTAGCAAGAGATATTAATATTCTTACAAATCCTAGTTTTTTCCCTGAATTCTTTTTTGTTGTTGATTTAGCAAAATCAGTATGATAACCAACCCAGAAAAAAGCATTGCTTGTTCCACCAAAAACTGCAATCAATACTACTGGTATTCCTAGTGATTGAATAAAAGTTATAGAGTTAAGTAATAAATAGTATAATATTAAAAAAGGTGCACTAACCATTATTAAATGTTTAAATCCTATTTTTGCAGATAGTTTTGCAGCACCATAGGAAAATATTGCATGACATGCAGATGCGACAGCCATGAAAATAAATGCTGTCATAAAACTATAACCTAAGGTTATTAAGTATATTGGGACAAATATGCTAATTAAACTCTTTGCGAAAGTTCTTAGAGAAATACTTGCGAACAACTCATTTAATTCTGATTTAAATGTAAAGTAATGATTAAAGTGATGTCCTGAGTGAGTCATAACTATAAATTAGGTCCAACCATTTTAATAGTTTGTTGTTATATAAATTAAATTAGTTTAATTACTCTCAGAATCATCAAAATTCATAGAAGTATTTTTTACCCAATTTAAATAATACTTTCTCCCAAGATTTGCCTCATCTAAATAAGAAACAACTTCATTTCTATATTCACCGGTTTTAATAAACAAATCAGAATTAATTATTTTATTATCAAAAGCATTTTTTAGCTCAAACAACTCAAGTTAATCAAGATTTTCTACTAACCCATTATACTTAATTTGTTCTCGTTCTGCTTCGGCTTCATTAAATTCCATAGCAAACAGATAAGCTCCTATACTTCCCCATTGTGGTGCCATTTTATACCTCTAAAATATTTGTTAATTATTATGAATTAGAGAAATCATTAATTATTTATATACCTTTGCTATTAATTATTATAAAGAAATCAGTTAAATCCACAATCTTTATAAATAACAGAATTCAGAACTTTTAATAAATAGTAAAAGTTGTAAAAGAAGATGATACAAGCCGAAAAAGATGTAATGAAGTTGTTCGATAATATTGGGAAATCATATGGTATGGATTCTTTAATTAGCAATATTATATCAATTATATACTTAGAACCAGAGCCGGTTTGTTTAAATGAAATAGCTAAAAGAACAGGTTACAGCTTAGCTTCAATTAGTAACAAAATTAAAAAAATAGAGCTATTCACACCTATCAGAAGAGTTAGAAAACCAGGCTCAAAAAAAGTTTATCTTTTCATGGAAAAAGAAATGTTTAAAGTTTTCAAAACACAAATGCAAAAACATAGAGAAATAAAAATACTTCCACTAAAAAAACATTTACCACCAATAATTAAAGATTATAAAAAGCAAGCTAAAACAGATAAAGATAAGAAAAAAGTAAAAATCTTAGAACAATACAATAAAGACGTTGAAAAATTTGATACAATCATGAGCAAGATGCTTAAAAGATTAGAAGGTTCACAATGAATAAAAGGAGAGCAGTAATAAAAATAGAAAATGTTTCTAGAATCTTTCATGTAGGAGATAGTGAAGTTCATGCACTTAAAGATTTAGATGTTGAAGTTTATGAAGGAGAATTTGTTTCAATTATGGGACCATCTGGTTCTGGAAAATCAACAGCAGTAAATATGGTTGGTTGTTTAGATTTACCAACAAAAGGAAAAATATTCCTTGATGGGAAAAATATTGCAAATCTTGAAGAATCAGATTTAGCACAAATTCGTGGAAAGAAGATAGGATTTATTTTTCAAAAATTTAATCTTGTCTCAACACTAACAGCATTAGAAAATGTTGCACTCCCTATGCTTTTCCAAGGAATGCCAGCTGAACAAAGACAAAAGAAAGCAAGACAACTTTTAGAACTTGTTGATTTAGGACATAGAGTAAATCATAGACCACCAGAATTATCTGGCGGACAACAACAGAGAGTTGCAATCGCAAGATCTCTTGCTAATGATCCACAAGTTATTCTTGCTGATGAACCAACAGGAAATTTAGATTCTAAAACAGGTGTTAAAATCCTAGAATTTTTAGATAAACTACATAGACAAGGTAAAACAATTATTATGGTAACACACGATGCAGATTTAGCAAAATATGCAGATAGAGTTTTGTACTTAAAAGACGGTGCAATTGTTAACAACAAAAAAATGAAAAATAATAATAAAAATAAAGAGCAAATTAAGAGGAGGCTAAAAAATGAAAATGAATAAAATAATAACAAATTTAGTATTAGTAGCATTATTTTTATCAATTATCACTAGCGTTATAGCTACAGAGTATTCTAGTGATAATGCAAGAATTGAAGTTACACTTGTAAATCAAATACCTGACCCAGTTGAACCTGGCGATATAGTTGATGTAAGATTTAGAATAGAAAATACAGGTGCAGGAACATTAAGTAATCTGAAATTTGAGATTATGCCTGAATTCCCATTTACTTTATATGAAGGCGAAGTAGAAAAAGATCTTGGATCAATAGATGCTTATCAAACAGGAGCAGATGCATATATTATAAAATATAAACTAAGAGTTTCAGATGTTGCTGTTTCAGGAGACAATACCCTAAAAGCAAAATATACATTAAATAATGGTGGAACTTATGTTGAGCTTGATGATTTTACAATAACTGTTAATGAATATGAACCAGTTGTAGAACTTGTTTCTGCAACAACAAATCCAGAAGTCGCAATTCCTGGTGAAGATATTGAATTAACTCTGAGAGTTAAATCTTTAAGTTCAGCACAAATTAGAGATGTAAAATTATCTCTAGATATTGAAGACACTACAACTACAACTTATTATTTCGCTCCAATTGGAAGCGCTAATGAACAAGTTATAGAAGTAATTGGTGCAGGTCAAGAAAAAGAAGTTGTTTTTACTTTAGCAACATCTCCAGATACACCAATTGATGTTGAGAAAATTCCATTAACA
>CAYLIL010000083.1:0-4617 GCA_964384045.1 uncultured Methanosarcinales archaeon | reverse complement strand
AACTTTCTAACTTATTTAAATTCTCTGAATCTTTAATAACATTTAAAGGATCATTAAAGTTATTTTTGTATAACCAATTACACAGTAACATTTGTCTGTTAAAATTCTCCATTGCACTCAGCAAAGAATAAACAGCTGCAAAAAACATATTGTTTTGCGTTAAAGGGCTAACCTTCTCTTGCTCAATAAGATCTTTAGCTAACTCAAAATCCTTAAGAGTAAATTCAGTAATCATAATAAAGAAGAATTAAGGATATTATATAAAAGTATGCTAAGAACCATCTAAATTCTTCTGCACTCAAGAAAGCTTCTTATTGAGGTTTAATGCAGTTTCAGGGATTTTTTGACCTAATAATGGAACACCATAAACTCCATCATAGCCAGGTTTAACTTCTATTTCACCATTTCTATTTTTTAATATAATATCAGCTATTTTTGGATCTATTTTTACTAATTCTTCATAAGGCACTTCTAATAAAATATTTAATTCGTTTCTGAATACTGCTAAGAACTGGTTAAAGATTACCCAAACAGTTTTTGTTGCAACTGCTTTTCCAACTACAGTTGAAATTAATTCTGATAAAGGAATTAGTGAATGAAAATGTTTTGCATTTTTTGGTTTTTCTCCTTCCGGTCTTGTTGCTATTTCTTCAACTCTTTCTAAAACACCAACAGTTAATTTCTTCTTGCAAACAGGACAAATATTTTTTAGTTTTCTTGCCTCTTCTGGTGAAACTGAAATTCCACATTCCCTATGACCTGTAAAATGATATTTTCCATAGTTTGGATCAACTTCTATTGTTCCTAATAACCCTTTTCCTGTTCTTATTGCTTTTAGAACATTTTTGTAAGTTAATTCTTTTAATTCAAGAATATTTGCTTCTCTTCCAATACGCCAGGGCCAGAAACTATGTGAATCACTATTACTTATTAATTGAATGTTATCTAATTCTTTTATTCTCCAGTTCATTGGCGGATCACTAGATAATCCTGTTTCTATTGCATGAATATTTTTTGTTTGATCTTTGAAAGCTTCCTTTAGAGAATTAAACCCGCCTTTTTCTCCTAGCACACCAAACCAAGGAGTCCAGATATGTGCAGGAATAACTTCTATGTCTTTGTCTATTTTTTGCATTTCATAAACAAACTCATGTGCAGGAATCTTAAATATTGGTCGACCATCATAATCAATCCTACCTTTTGTTAAAAGGTATTTTGTTATTTTGTCAACTGCATCAAAATTTGGTGCAAGAATTACAACGTGAACTCTTCTTCCTCTTCCGTCTTGAGTATAAATAAGAGAAACTTCTGTTTGCAGAACAAAGTTCATTCCTCCACTTGAAGTAAATATTCCTGAACCATTATCAGTAAGATTTGTTTTTAATTCTTTTATCCATTCTGGATGTGTAAAATCACCAGTTCCAAGAAGATTCAAACCTTTTATTTTTGCCCACTTTTCAAGATTTGCAATAGTTAAGTTTTTACTTGTTGCTCTGCTAAATCTAGAATGCAAATGTAAGTCTGCGTAGATTTTCATATACTAAAAACCACCAAGTGTCTTTTGATCTTTTGCTTTAGCAATTTTCTTCCATGAAGCCCAAGACTTTCTAAAAACATCATACTTATCATAATTAGCAACCAAAAATGCTTTTGTTTTTGGATCAGAAGGGTAACCACTTCCAAAATCAATTCCTATTTCTTTTTTCAAATTAGTTATTGTTCTATCTCTTGTTACCTTAGCAATAATAGATGCAGCACCAACAACAAGATAATTCATATCTGCTTTATGTTCAACAATTAACTCTATATCTTTATTATCTAGTTTATTTCTAAAATATTCTTTATAAGCATCAGGATTAGTGCTTGGACAATCAACAATTATTCTTACATCATCAGTCCCCAACTTTTTTATTAATTCATTGCAAAGATTTGCAGAAGTTATTGCTTCTAACCAATTAAGATTTAATTCCGGATCATTTAATGCATCATCAACTTCTTTTGCAGTAACTGATTTCATTGTATATTGAAAGTTCACAGATAAATTTTCAAATAATTGCTCTCTTTTAATTGGAGGAATTAACTTACTATCTTTAACACCAAGATTTTGGAGATTAACCTCTTTATTTTGTTCAATTGCAAACGCACACATAACCATTGGACCTATTACAGGGCCCCTTCCAGCTTCATCTATGCCTATTAATATTGTCATTTTATATTAAATAAGAAGTATGTTTTAAAAAATTATTGAAAAAGAGACGCTTTTGACTACCTATTAGTAGTTATTCGTAGAAAGGTTTATAAATAGAATATTTTTCTTTAATTATAAAACAATAACAATCTAAAATGATACAAGATAGAATTCCTGAACTTGAACATCCTCTTTTTGATAAGATATATAGAAATGTTATTTTACGAGAAAAGACTTTTTTTGAAAGAATGGAATTTAATTCAAAAAGAAAATTCTTCATAAATAATTCTAAAACATTTAATATTAATAATAAAGATCTTTTTATTGAGTTTGCAACAGGCGTAACAGATATATTCTATTACTGGGCAAAAAAAGAAAAGAAAACTAAATTTATTTGTTTAGATCTTGATCCAGTAAATATTGAATATCAAAACCAAAGAAAAAAATTAAAGAACCTTCAATATCTTGTTCAGAATGTTGAAGAACCAATTTTAGAATACAAAAATCAAGCTGATTTCATAATGATGTATGATTCTTTACACCATGTTGATATAAAGAAATGTTTAAAAAATGCTTATACTACATTAAAAAAAGGAGGCACTTTATTATTGAGAGATATAAAAAGAATAACCCCTGAAGAAATGATAAGCACTTATTCAGAAACAATTATTCATTTAGTTTATGATTTAAAAAGACAAATGCCAGCAAATGATTTTATAAAAAAATATAATATAGAAATCAACAAAAATACGTTTATAGTATCTCTTATGTCTCGTCTAGCGGCATACAAGAAAGAAGAAATTGAACATAATTTAGAATTATCTGGATTTAAAATCCTTAAAGAAAATAATGAAAGTAGAAATAAATACATAAATGTGTTTAGAGCACAGAAATAATCACAACAACTTATCCAAATCAATCTCAATGTAAGCGCAAGGATTCTTTAATTCTAAATTTAGAAGAATTTGTGGTGAAATTTCTCCAATTCTTCCTAAAGATTTTTTATTAACAAAAATTGTTCCAGCCCTTCCTTCTATAAATAATGTGTCAAGAATTTCCTTTAAATTAAATTTCAAATCTAATTCTTTCATTAATGTTGTTAGGATTCTTTTTACTGTTGTAAAGTTTGAATGCTTATTAGAAATTATTATTCCTAGCTTTTCTTCTTCTCTAATATTTGTTTCTTGTTTTTTATCATGATGGAATGTAGTTCCAATTTCGAAGAGTGCAGCTTCTTGCTCATTCTTTAGATTGAACTTTAATGTGTTTAACATTGAACCTGCTAATGAAGTTCTCATTGAATTATATTCTGATGAAACAGAACTCAATAACATTACTGGTTTTTCTTTGTTATCAATTAGTTTTGTTTGTAATACTGAATTTATAATTTCATAATTTTTTATTTCTAATAATCCAAAGCCAGATAATAACTTTCTTAATTTTCTTTCAAAAACATTTATATCTAACTCTTTTGCTGTTGAAGCTACTTTTGGTATTGTTGGTTTGAAATTTTCATAACCATAACCTATTGCTAAGTCTTCTACTAAGTCTATTTTTCCTAGAATGTCTGCACGATAACAAGGTATTTCTACTTCAAGCATATTAGTTTTTACTTTTACTCCATAACCCATTTTTTCTAGTGCAACTTTTGCTTCACTAGCTTTAAAATCTACACCTAATATTTTCTTTACATATTTAAGATCAAGATTCATCTTTTCTGTTTTTAAAGATGGAGTTAACTTATTACCAACTTGCATTTGATAAATTTCTCCACCCATATCTGAGATTGCAGTTACAATTATATGTAAACATTTTTCTAGAACTTCTTCATCAAATCCTGAACACTCAATAAATATTTCTTTTGTCTTTTCTGTTATTCTTCCAGTAAGCTCTGAATTTATAATTGGAGGCATACTTAATATCTGTTTATTAGCATCAAGAAATATTGGATAAACTTTAGCACCTTTTAATAGATCTGCATATTTAGTTCCAGCTGGATGCTGTCTTAAGATTTGTGCTCCAGTCATTTCTTTATTTGCATCTAAAGGTAAAAACTTTATTTTATCTGGTGCCAGTGCCTTATATGTTATTGGAAGTTTTATTTTTTCTAGAGGATATATTCCTATTGCTAGTTTTTTCCTATCTCTTCCAAAAGTTAAATGTAATTTTTCTTGTAATTGAATTATTTCTTTTATTTTTAGATCATTAAGTTTAAGATTTTTAATTATTGCACAAGAAGTGAATGGCCTTACTTCTTTTACTGATTTATCCACAATAACTTTGTAATCTTTAAGTGGCTTTTTTGCTGTATATTTTATTAAACCAGTATTTTTTCCTAAGAATTGTTTAAATGCTCTAACTATAGAATAACCTGAAAGCATATCTGGCCTATTTGGAAATATTTCTACATGGATCTCGTCTCCATCAAT
>CAYLIL010000082.1:0-4618 GCA_964384045.1 uncultured Methanosarcinales archaeon | reverse complement strand
AAGAAGAGGAGCAAATATGGCTGTTCTTAGAGTTGATCACCCAGACATAATAGATTTTATCACTTGTAAAGAAAACAATGACACATTAAATAATTTTAATATTTCTGTTGGTATGACAGAGGAATTTATGAAAGCCGTAGAAAATGATGAGGATTATGATTTAATTGAACCACATAATAAAAAAATAGTTAACAAAATTTCTGCAAGGCAAGTGTTTGATTTAATTGTTGTTATGGCTTGGAAAAATGGAGAACCAGGAATAATCTTCTTAGATAGAATGAACAAAGATAATCCAACACCACAAATTGGAGAGATTGAATCTACTAACCCTTGTGGTGAACAACCATTGTTACCATATGAATCTTGTAATTTAGGTTCTATAAATCTTTCAAAATTTATTAATGAAGAAGGAACTGACTTTGATTGGGATAAATTAAAAGGAGTAACTAAATTGAGTGTAAGGTTTATGGACGATGTAGTAGATATGAATAAATTTCCTTTACCAGAAATTACTCAAATGGTTAATAATAATAGAAAAATTGGTTTAGGCGTAATGGGCTTTGCTGATGCACTATATAAATTAAAAATTAGGTATGGCTCAGAAAAAGGAATTGCAATAGCTGAAAAAGTTATGAAGTTTATTAGAGATATAGGAAGAGAAGAATCAATTGAACTTGCAAAAGTAAAAGGATTGTTTCCAAATTATGAAGGCAGCGCATTAGAAAAAGAAAATATGCCTCAAAGAAATGCAACAATAACAACAATAGCGCCTACTGGAACATTGAGTATGATTGCAGATTGTTCAGGAGGATGTGAACCAGTTTTTGCATTAGCTTACATAAAAAATGTTATGGATAACACACAATTAACTTATATGCATGATGAATTGAAAAAAGTGTTAAAAGATAGGGGATTAAATAAACCAGAAATAATGAAAAAAGTTGCAGAGCAAGGTTCTGTCCAACACCTTGATGAAATTCCACAAGACATAAAAAATGTGTTTGTAACCTCGCACGATATAACTCCAATAGAACATGTTAAGATGCAGGCTGCATTCCAGAAATATACTGACAATGCAGTTTCAAAAACAGTTAATTTCTCTTCTGAAGCAACAATTACAGATATTGATGAAGTTTACAAGCTAGCATACAAACTAGATTGCAAAGGAGTTACTGTTTACAGAGATGGCTCTAGAGGAATGCAAATTATGAATGTAGGAAATAAAGTTAATGAAGGCGTTAAAAGAAATGTTGAGGAACTAGCTACTAAACTTAAAGAAAATATCTTACAAAATAATAACAATAATAAACCAGCATTAAAATTAAGTAAGAAAGCTCAGGATAAAGGTAAATGTCCTGAATGCAGTGCAAAAATGGAATTTAAAGAGGGTTGTGCTACTTGTCCAGAATGTGCATTTTCTTATTGCAGTAGTGCTTAGTTTATTACTGCCCAAAGTGAGCTCATTATATAATTAGATCGAGTTCGTCGTTGGGGTTGCGCCCTACGGGCAAACAGAACTAAAAAACAATATATTGATTGAGCGAAAGGCAATAATAAACAATAAAAATATATTAAAAACAAAATGGCAAGATTCCACATTTATACAGGAGAAGGTAAAGGCAAAACAACTACAGCTATGGGCATGGCTATGCGTGCTTTAGGTCATGGTCAGAAAGTAGTAATAGTTCAATTTCTAAAAGGGCAAGAAACAGGTGAAGCTATGTTAAATGGTTTTGGAGAAAGATTAATCTTCAAAAAGTTCGGTTCTGAAAACTTTGTGTTTGAAGGTAAAGAAAAAGATTCAGATTATACAATGGCTATTGATGCAATTAATTTTGTTAAAGATGCTATGAAATTAGAACCACATCTTTTAATTCTAGATGAAATAAATTGTGCATTCAGTATGGGTTTAATTCCTATTGAAGAAGGATTAAAAATAATACATTCTTGCCCAGCAAAAACAGAACTTGTTTTCACAGGAAGAAATGCTCCTCCAGAATTAATTGAGAAAGCAGATCTTGTTACAGAAATAAAAAAACTTAAACATTACTTTGATAATGGTTCTCCTTCTAAAAAAGGAATTGAATTTTAAATGTAAGTTTTCTAATGTTAAAAAGAATTAACTATTTTTTTGGTACGGGGTTTGAAAAAGAAATATTTTTATGCAACCATAAGTGTGCATTTCCTTCAAAATAATTATTCCTATCAAATAATTCTTTTTCATTATGATCTTCTTTCATATCATAAAAATATGCAATAAATTCTGCGCCTTTTTCTTTAATTTCTTTTTCTGTAATTAAATAAAAATCATTTTTTAAAGAATTGTATTTTTTAAGTAAATAAAAGTTTTCTATAATTGCTTTTTTTGTTGCAGGATGAATCATTACTAAAGTAAAACCAACAATTTTATCATCTACAACAATTTTTAAAGTTACATCGTTTTCTGATTTAACTAACCTTAAAAGAGTTGGTTTAGGCCAAAAACAATTTTTCCCACCATCTTTTGAAAATTCTTTTTCAGAACAACCTAACTTATGAATTTCATCAATATTCTCTTCCAAAATATTGCTTATTTTAAATTCCATAAGAAAAATAATTTTTAACTCTTTATATACTTTCTTGTTATTTCCTTAAAATTCCGAAGGCCCTCATTTTATTCAAATTAAAACCAAAAATTGTATACAATACATATCAAATTAAGTTGCATTGACTTAAAGAAAACAATAAAAAAAGAAAAAAATCTGGATTAACATCCAGCAATATCACAAATAGCTTCTCTTACAGAATTAACATTGTAAGTTTCAACATATACTATGTCATCAATAAAGATAGTTGGCGAATACTGTAAACCTAATTCCTTAGCTTCAATCATAGCCATTTCGTATTCATATTCACCATAAAGGTCAATACAAATTTGTTTATCTTCAAGATTAACTCTTATACATCTCCATTCAACATCAATCACTTCTTGTAATTCAAGATCTCTGATTAGTTGAGTTATATCTGCTTTATCTTCATCAGTTTCAGAGTAAAAGAATTTAACAGTTGGTTTATACATTATTAATTCAGGTTCTTCCTCAACAATAACTTCTTCATCAACAATTATTTCTATTACTTCAGGCTCTTCAACAACAATTTCTTCCTCAACAATATCATCAAGAACCGGTTCTTCAACAATAACATCAATATCAGAAATAACTTCATCAGTTTCTTCTTCAACAACTTCAGCTTCATCAAGAATAACATCATCAAGAACAATTTCAAAAGGTGAATCTTCACCAGTTTCTTCCACTGCATTTTCTAGAGATAATATTTCAATATCTGCATCAGCTTTAACATCTTCTAAAAAGACACCAAAAGCAATATTTTTCTTATCAGCTATAATACTTTCTTTAGCATTAATAGTTGTTTCTTCATCAAAATCTAACCTCTGTATTAAATGGTATCCATAAATTGTTTTGATAATACTTAATTCATTAATGTCCATTGAAAATGATGCTTCTTCAAATTCAGGAACCATATCTCCTTCCTTAAAAAAGTATTTTCCACACTCCGCAATTGAAGCAGTATCTTGACTTATTTCAGTAACATACTGACAAAAAGTTGAATCATCAGCTTCTAATTCTGCTTTTAGAGCACTAAGAGTATTGTAGATTTCATTATCTTCTTCTTCACTAATAATTAAGATATGTCTTACTAAAGTTCTTTCTCCTAAATAATTAATTAATTCATCATTACTTACAGAAATATCTTTAGCAAAAGTTTCATTACCAAGTTTTTCTAAAAGCATATAATAATTTAAATCTATTAGTAAATCATCAATTGTTGCACCAGATAAAGCTAGGTTTTCTTCAATTTGTTCTTTTGTTAAACCTTGAATAGCTAACAATTCATTTAATGATTCTTCAACTTCTTCAGGAGTTACAATAATATCAAATTTACTAGCTTCTTGTTCAATTAGCTTTTGTTCAATTAAAGTATTAAGAACTTCTTCCTTTGTAATAGGAAATAATGAAACACTTGAAGCTTTTTCATATCTTTCATTAAGATCATTTACTAATATTGGTTCACTATTTACATATGCAGCCACACCAGATCCAGTGTTATCTGAAACAAACCAATTATTTGGAATCCCAATTGCTAATACTAAAGCAACTATTACTAATCCTAAAATTATGTAAAACATTGAACCATTTAACATTAAGTTCTTAGTTTTTTTACTTTTCTTAGTTTTAGCTTTACGCTTTTTTGGTTTCTTTTTAGCAGACTTCTTTTTCTTCTTTGGTTTTTCATCAACCAACTCTTCAATTTCCGCTAATTCTTCTTCACTAATATCTTCAAGATCTTCCATTTCAGTAGAATCAACATCAGTTTCGAATTTTAGATCATCTATATCTTTAACAAGATTATTTTTAGCCATTATTAATCACCTATTTAATACGCCTATAACTATTTGTGCGTAGTTTCACCCCTTCTTAACTTAATGTAAGTTAATTATATATAAATCTTGCGTTTCGTTTATAAGTATAGATTAATTAGTATTCTTCATCTTTTTAACTAGAAATAGATATAATAAGCTTAAGCAACCACAAATTACAAAGATTGCCTGAAGATTATT
>CAYLIL010000081.1:0-4749 GCA_964384045.1 uncultured Methanosarcinales archaeon | reverse complement strand
CAATTAATAATTTTTTCATTTTAATTTTAATTACTTTTCTCTTATAAATACTTCTGCAAATTTATATCCATATTTTAATCCATTAAAAAAAGAATTAATATAAACTTCAACATAAGGTATTGACATCTGGATAAATTGAGTTTGATAAGCATGTAATGCTTTAATTTTTAATTTGAAAGTGCTACTTATATCAACAACAAGTTTTATGCTGTTAGCTAACTTTCTTGTTTGTCTAAAAAAATCCCACACAGTAAATGTGTAAAGCTCAATATCAATATTTTCACATACTTCTTTAACAATTTTATGAACATTAAGATGATCTCTATTTGGAATATCATCATCAACAGCAGAATGAGTAAAAACTCTTTTAATTTTATACTTTTTTATTATATTTAATATTTTTTCAGAAGCTTTTTTTTCTTTAGAATCAATTTTAAATTTACCTTCTCTTAATCCTAAAAAGAAAACTTGTTTTATTCCAACAATATCATTAGCTTTGTGAGTTTCTTTCATTCGTGTTTTTATAACAAAATCTTCTTTTAAATGAGGCATACCTTTTTCACCATAAGAAAATATGATAGTGTAAACAGGAACACCTTGTTTTGCATACTTTGCAATCATTCCTCCGCAACCAAGAATTTGGTCATCAGAATGTGCACATACTATTAAAACACCACCTATTTCTTCCATATTAAGACTTTATTAACTATTATTTATTAATGTTACTAAAGTTGTTCTTTAGAATAAACAATTTATACACTAACTTAGCTAAAGAATAAGCTTCTGCATCAAAATTAGAGTTTGGTGCAAACTCATTAATATCTGCAGCAAGAACATTTTTACTTGCAAAAATAAGTTCTAAAGCTTCAAGAACATTATTCCAACTTAATCCTCCTGGTTCAGGAGTTCCTGTATTTCTTATAAAACTTGGATCAAAAACATCAACATCAATAGAAATATATATTTTCTTTTTAAGTTTTGAGAGTTGCTTTTTAAGAACATCAAGATTAAACTTGTTAGCTTTAATGTAATTTATTCTTTCATCTTTGTTCATTTCATTAAATTCTTCTATATCACAAGATCTTAAACCAATAACAAGAATATTATGGTTATCAATTAATCTTCGGTTTACACATCTATGATTATTCTCAGAACTATTCCAAGAATAAAAGAAATCAGCATGCGAATCAAAAACAATCATATCAAAATCTTCTTTAATAGATTCAATAATTTTAACTGTGGGAATAGTTATTGAGTGATCACCACCTAAAAAAACAGGAAACTTGTCTTTAAAACCCATCTTCAAAATTTGTTCTTGGATATCTTCAAAAACTTTTGGAGTTATATCAATTGTTTTTATTCCTTGTTCGAATACTTCTAACTCCGCCTCAATATCAAAGTATTCTAATTGATGTGAAGCTTTAATTATTTCTTCAGGCCCTTTGCTTGCACCTTTACCATAAGTTACATCTTTTTCCCATGGAATATTAATTACTAAAAACTTAGAATCTTCTCCTGCATACTTGTCTGGTAAATTCATGAATTTATTCATTTCCAAAATCCTCCACAATCTTTGTTTCTAATTTTTCAAGATCACAAAAATCGGTTGTAAAATTATATGCACCAGCATTCACAAAAATTAATTCATCACCAACATTCACTTCCTTAAGATAAACTCTATATCTAAATAAATCAAAAGAGCAAGGAGTTGAACCTTTTATTGTATAACTTTTGATATCCTTATTATTTTGAGCTTCCTCTTTAGAATATTCATCCTTAACACATAACTTTACTGGAACAATTAATGCATCAAGATTAGTATTGTAAACAGAGGCATTAACAATAATATTATTTTCATGAATACCAATAACTTCTGTTATAAGTTTTCCTGCAGAACCAGCAATAAATCTTCCCGGTTCTACCATAAGCTTTATATTATTCTCATGTAAATAGTCTTTAAAATCATTTATTTTATTAATTATTCCTGGAATAACATTAAGATTAACATTAGCATATTTTGAAGGAATCCCACCACCAATATTAAGAATATCAAGCATTTTGAGAACATCTTCTTCAAGAATATTACTCAGTTCATACTTTAAATTCCATTCAGCCATATTTTGAGTCTTTCTATGAAAATGAACCCCAAGCATATTAATTTTTCCATCTAAAAGTTTATTAGTTCTTATTTGTCTTACTCTGTCATTAATAACTTTTGATTTCATTCCAAATACAAAACATTTTTCAGTTTTAACTGTTCTTTCTTTTAATTTTAATCTTAACATAAGACCAATCTTATTTTTTACATTTGATTGTTCAAGATACTTAATAACAATATCAAGATCAAACTCGTTATCGACAATAAATCTAGATATTCCTAGAGCAAGAAGAGATTTTATTTCTTCATTATTCCAACCCTGCGCTAAGAAAATAACTCTACTCATATCCTCAATGTGCTTAAGTTCATTTGTAAAATGCACACTAAAAAAACAATCAGTATTTTTCTCTAGTATTTTAGTTATTATCTGATTCGTTTTAGTACTATAAGAAATAACATCTGCAAAACTTAATAACTTGTTATAATTATCAAGCACTACTTTTTTTGATATTTCAAAATATGGTTTCATAGTAATCCCTCAACATTCAACTCCTCAAGTGCAGCGCACATCGCACAGATTTTTGGATACTCACTTCGTTCGTTAAAAATCTGGTAAAAACCAACCATTTCGCTAACGCTCAATAAGTTATTTATTATTTTATTAATAGTAATCCCTCACCATTCAACTCCTCAAGCGCAGCGCACATTGCTAAAGGAAACATAATAGTAACATCCCCAATAACACTTGCAACATCTGCTTCATCTTTAACTTTACCCCAAGACTTTGCTTCTGAAGTTGTAGCACCACCAACTGAACCAGATGTCTTTTGTGCAGTTGTCATAAATAATGCATATTCTGCACCACCATTAAGCAAAGTTGAAAGAATAGCATGATGCTTTGAAGTTCCACCACCAAGAGACATAACTGCTTTTTTTTCATCATGACTTGTAGTAAATAAAATATTACCAAAATCTTTTACAACATCAACAATAAAATCTTTATGCTTTTGTTGAAATAAATAAAGGTGAAAACCAAAACTTCCATCTGTGATTGCAGGACAAAAAATAGGAACATTATTTTTTGCAGCTTGATAAAGAATAGAAGATTCATCATTGAGGGTTAAACCAATTTCTTTTAATAATCCAGAAACAGACCATATTTTTTGTTTCTGATATAACTTATCAAGAACAGGTAACATAAAATCCTCAAAATTCATGTAACTCTCACTTGTAATATAAAGATTGCCAACTCTGTTAACTCCTTGCTCATGAAGTTCAACATCATCAGCATTAAAACTTCCTATAGGAAATTTCTCATTATTAGCTTTCATAATATCTTCTTCAATTGCGCCAACAGTTGTAACAATAACATGAGCCATCTTCAATTTAATTAATTGAGCAAAAAATCCACGTAAACCAGAAGTAACCATATTGCTAGTAAAAGTAAGAAAAGTTTTAGCACTATTCTTCTTAATCTTAACAATAAGCTCTTTAGCTTTATGTAATTCTATACTTTGAAAACCAACATTCCTGTAACCTTTAACTAAATCTTTGATACTCATTCCTTTTTTCCATAAAAAATCATTAACATATTCCATAAATCATCACCTTAATTCAAATTATATTATAAAATAAGAAAATATATTGTGGACACTATACAAACTAAGAAATTTAACTATGAGCTCTAATACTGTTAAAAACGTCCATAATATGATAGAATCATAATTTAATTTATAAAGCTTTTTAAAAGATATAAATAATTATTAGGAAATACTTATAAATAATATTATTAATTATAAGGGATTGAGGTATCTCATTAGATGAAAAAAGCTGCAAAGAACTATCTACCAGGGTTAATATTTCTTGCAGTGATAGCCTTATTTGTCTTTATTCCAGCATCTGGACCATTAGAATTTCTTAATAAGATATTAATTGGTTTAGAAAATATTTTTACCTTAGCATTATTAACAGATCCTAGAGCACAGGTAGGGTTAGTAAGATTCTTATTGTTTATTGTATGCTCAATAATGTTTGGAACAGCAGCGAACAAAGTAGATGCACTCAAAAATTTAAAAGATGGAGCTAAATATACATTAGCAATTGTTCTTGGTTTAATTGCAGCTATAGGTTTACCAGAACCCGCAATTTTAGCAGTTGCGAATGCTTACTCAACAATTTTCTTTACATTATTAACATTAGGAGTTGCAGTTTGGGCAGCTTATACAGCATTTGAAAAATTCAAACCAACATTTTGGAAACACCTTGTAGGATTAATAATATTAATTGCAACAACTATTTTCTTGCACTTAATTTATAGTGTTATGTCAAATGCAAGTTTTAGCAGTGAAACATTACCTGCACTCGTTACAGCTATTTACTGGGTAATCAGAGTATTTTATGGATTAATTATTTGGAAATTATTATTAATGCTGGGACTGTTTAAAAAGAAAAAAGATAACAAAGATAAGGAAGAAATAGAAGATAAAAAAAACAATAAAAGATTACCCTTAATTTGTGTTAAAGGGAAAGAATCAAATAAACAAAAACCAGAACAAAATAGCCCTAACCCTTTTACAGAACACGCTTTCTTTACAATTAAAGAATGGGATGATGAAAGTAACTATCCAACTAATATTCCAATGGATTTTAAA
>CAYLIL010000080.1:0-4809 GCA_964384045.1 uncultured Methanosarcinales archaeon | reverse complement strand
TAGATTCATTATAATGGTCCCAACAACCAGTAAACATATTATCTGGTTCGCACCATGCCATTTCAGAAGCATTTCTTGATTCACAAATTCCAGCAATACCGCCTACAGGATCTTCACAAGCAGTTGAATTTCTTGAGAAACATGCAGGATCACACCAACCCCAATTGGGATCAAACCAATCAATCATCCACCCACAATTATCATCTAATTCGCAAGCAGTTTGATTACCATTAAAATTATGACATGACCAAATTTCGTGATCACACCAACCAGCATTTGGATTTTCTTGGCACCAACTTTCATTTTCTCCTTCATTAGCACACCATGTATCTTCCATCCAAGTACAGCCACTTGCAGATTGAGCATCACAACTTGTTTGATTACTATAATCCCAACAAGATGAACTTTCCATTATGCTAAAATTAATATCACAAAAAGTATCACTGATATTATTTTCTTGCATTGATTTATAATGGCAACCTTCTTCTGCATCACAAGCAGTTTCATTACTATCAAAAGTCCAACATTGTGAACCTTCCATATCACACCAAGAATTATTCCATTGATCAGTAATCCAAACACAACCAGATTCATTCAAACAAGTGTTATTGTTTGGTATTGAAGGACAATCAGAACCAAAGACCCCTGCACCACCACAGAATGAATCAAAAGTACATTCTGAATCTGCACAATCAACAAAATTATCAGCATCATTATCTATACCATCAAAACAAACTTCTGAAGAGGAACCACTTCCTGAACCAGATGGAACACAAAACCAAGAATTAACATCCCAAGTACAATCATTATTACTATTTATACAATTATTTTGATCCCAACATAAATAACAATCATCGTCACAAGTTTGAGCATTTTCATCTTGACACCAACCAGTATTATTATTCCAAGAATCAGTAAGCCAAGCACAACCCGCTACACTGTCAGTACACATATCGGTATCCCAACAATCAAAACAATTATTTTCACAATTACCTTGATATTGCCAATTCATATCACACCAACCAAAACCATTGTAAGCATTTGTATCTTCAAAGAAAACACAACCAGCTGTTGATTGTTCACATGCAGATCTTGCACTAGCATTTGAACCCCAAACACTACCATTATCTTGTTGTTCACATGCCCAACAGGATTCTGCACAAGTTTGAGTTCCAAAGCCAAATGACATTTCACACCAGCCATCAAATTGAATTATACCTTCATTATTAACCCAAGTATTAACAATCCATTCTCCACCTGCATCAGCACAATTTGCTTCTGTTAAATCACCAAGACCCATTCCAGGATCAAAATTATCAAAAGCAAAGGTACATTGTTCTGAAACATTATTCCATAAACAAGGTTTATACCAAGGATCACCAGCAATTTGATTACAAATTTGCTGACTACTAATTGCATTATAATCCTCACAGAAAGATGCACCTTCTGGAGGTTCTTGCACATTATCCCAACAAGAAGTTGTAAATGAAGCATCTTCACATCCTGTTCCATTCCACATACAACAAGTTGAAAGCATTGGTAAACTATTACACATTTGTGAATTATTTATATCAACACATTGCACCCCAGATGCTCCAACACCATTATTTTCACAATTAGAATTAGAAACACTCCAATTACAAGTAGTAATATTATTACAAGGACCTTGTCCTCCTTGATCAAAAATCCAACAATCAGGATTTACGAAATTAGTTTCAATAGCAGTAGGATCAATGCAAGTATTATTACTTACATTCCAAGAACACCAAAAAGTATTATAACAACCAAACTCATCATTATCAAAGTCAGTGCAACCGCCCATAACTTCATAACAAAAATTACTTCCATCCCATTGACAATTCAAGCCAACAGTATTATTTTCACAACCTGATTGGTTACCATCATAACCCCAGCAACCTTGTTGTTCACAAAAACTCCAACTACCAGTTTTCCATTCACAATTTAAACCAGTGTAAGTATTATTAGTGCAGTTTGTTTCAAGTTCACTATCAAAATCCCAACAACCTTTTTGATTACACCAATTTCCACTCCAAGTGCAACCTTCTTTGGATTCACAATAAGTTTGATTAGTCCAATCTCTTAACCAACAACCTTCTTCTTCACACCAACCATTACTAGCTGAACCTTGCCAAATACAATCTAAACCATAAGTTATATTAGCAGTACTACAATTAGTATTATTAGCTATATCCCAACAGCCAACGCCATAACAATAGTTATAATCTGAATTCCATAAACATCCTTCATCAATATTATCATTACAATCATCTGAAGTCCAATAATCCCAACAACCTTTTTGTTCACACCAACTTTCACTTGTTCCATTTTGCCAAGTACAAGGCATACCAATTGCAGCATTTGCATTACAATCATCTTCATCAAAAGCATCCCAACAGCCACTACCAGAGCTACCACCGCCCATCATACCTGTACAATAACCAGAATTATTACCTGCAATTAACGGCCCCCAAGGGTCAGGATTCCATTGACAACCCCAACCTAAAGTATCTGTAGAATAAAAACAACCTGTTTCATTACCATCATAAGTCCAACAATTATAATCGCCACCAAAATTAAAACCAGTTGGATCACACCAACCATGATTAGAACCTACTGAATCATAACAAGGCTGACCAGCAGAACATCCTGGTTCAGAAAACCAAGCACAATCATCAGAAAAATTATCACAAGCAGTTTCATTAGCATCATAATTAAAACAGAATGAAAATCCTTCAAATCCCTTATCAAATACTACTGGATCACATATTCCTCCACCATCAAACCATTCGCAAAGTTCTCCACCAAAAGCTTCCTCGCACATTGATTGGTTTCCACCTGCATTAGTATCATATTGGATACAATTATAAAAACAATTACCTGCAAAACCTTCCCAAGTGCAATTTTCATTTGAAGCGCAAGTAGTATCATTCAATCCAAAACAATTAGGCATACTACCATTAACTATAAAAGTTTCATTTGAAGACGCCCAAGATGTGCCCCCATTAGAATCATAACATAAAGCATTCCAAAGAACACCAATATTTGGCCCCATCATATTACTAAAGTTAATTACGGTATCTGCAATTGCACTTTGATAAAAACCTTCTGTTCCCCAATTGCCTGCTTCACCCATACTAAAATTCCAATAGAAAGTGCAATTAGCAGTTTCATTAACACTAAAATTAAATTCAAAGAAATTTGATTGAACAACAGCACCACTAGTTGGATAGAGTAAAGTTATATCAAGTGGTGGAACTGCATCAAGCGTAAAAGTTCTTTCAAGAGCAGTATAAAAATTAGATTCATTAAAAACATCAGTGCAATTTACTGTCCATAAATACTCTCTATCTGGAAGACCAGTTAAAGTATAATTTGCATCTGTATCGCAACTGATATTATCACTAGTAGAAATTTTTATGCCTCCGCCATTACCTGTAGAATTCCAAACATGAACTTTACAAATTGAGGCAAGATTGGTACTGAAATTCAAAGTTACATTTTCAGTTGTAACTGTTGAAGCATGAGTTGGTGCAACTAAGCTCGAAGTTAGATTTACTTGAACTCTTAAAGTATTATTAGACGAAGCCCAAGAGGAATTTGAATTATTATTAAAGAAAAGACAATTCCATTCATAGTTTTCATTTGGTAAAAGTTGAACATCAGAAGTTGTGATATTTGCTAATCCAGAAACATTAGCAAAATAAGTTGAAACTATACTTGTAGAGTTCCAAATATAAACTGTGCTATTCTTTAAGTTTGTAGTATCTGAAGCGTTACATATAAATGTGACTTCCCCAGTTGTGTTAGTAGAACCATTGGCTGGGCTTAATAAATTAACTGTTGGTGCAGCATAAACAACAGTTGTAAAAAGAATAATGATTAATATCAGTACAAATAACAAACTTACTTTTTTCATAAAATACACCCCAAAATATTAAATTAATTATTAAAATAACACCCAATTAAACAATGTTAATCTTATTATTTATAAAAACTATTAAATTTAAACCAGAAAAGTTGTTGTTTTGTAACTTCATAGAAATAGTAAAGAATAGTAGAAAAGTTTAGTGGTGAAATTACTTTTTATTCTTTTTATCATTCTCATGTTGTCTTTTTGTTCTTTTGTTAGACCATACAAGAGTAGCCATAACATAAATAAAAACAAATACAACTATTGAGAACCAAATAATATAATTAAGATAGTAATTAAAGATTCCGCCATAGGTATAAACAGGTTTTTCAACAATATTTAACAAGAACATGTCACTTTTTACAAAGAATTTTGAATCAGTTGCATAAAACCAAATAGGAATAATGCCAGAAAGATTTTCTTCAGGATGAATAATTACCTTTGATCCATCAAAGTTTATAGTAAAACCTTCTTCTGTTTCGTTATCAAGAGTTTTGAGTTTAACAGAGTAATTTAATAAATCATTATCAGGGTCATTAAAATATTTACTTAATTCTAATTTATAGTCATCACCTGAATACATTGTTATGTTTAAATCATTAGAATTATTATCAAGATTTGGATAAAGTGATTTAATTGGACATAAGAATAATAATAGGATTAAAGCTAGAATTGCAATAATTGCCCAGATAAATAAGAATTTTTTATATTTCTTTTTTCTCTTCTTTTTTTCTTCAAGATTTTTTGGTCTTGATAAAAGTAAATATAACAAGAATAAAATTAATAGTAAAACTATAATAAAGATAATTGTTAATGCAGGATTAGAATAAACCCATAATCCAGCATAATAAATAAAGGATTTATCTCTTAGTTTAATT
>CAYLIL010000079.1:0-4967 GCA_964384045.1 uncultured Methanosarcinales archaeon | reverse complement strand
GTCCGTATTACTCAAGACATTTCTATTAATTTAAAGTTTAATACTTCCAATGCTGAACGAAATTTAGATTTATCTAGTCTTGATTATGATTATTATAAATCAATTGAATTTGATTTAGCTTATAGTAATTTGTCTAACATAGAAATTAAATATTTTTATACAAATCTTTTTGGTGAAGAAGACCATATTTTAATTGATAAAACTAATATGCATCTTTATTCTAATAATGGAGTTCAAAATTATAGATGGCATCATGTTCTTATTCCTATTACTAGTAATATGAAACAATATCTGAAAGTTGATTTTGATGTTTTAAATGGCCTTTATGATAAGATAGCAATAGACAACGTTTTCTTTGGCGTAAATAAATCACAAGATTATTACAATTATAAATGTGCAGGAGCATTTGGATTTTGGATTGATGAATTTGATCCTAATGAAGCTGAAGGTTTATCTTGCAATAATGTTTATGGTGATGCTTGTGATGCTTGTGATAGGATGCAAGGTGTTGAGGATTGTGAAATAACACCAGAAATGATTGAGAATAAAGATAATCCTAACTGGTATGATTTTGATCCCTTCAAATATGTTTGTGATTCTTATTTAAGTTATGGTTGGTCTGGAACTGCTTGTTGTGGTGATGATACAGATAGATTAAATAAAGAATTTTATTTGGATTACCAAGGTGGTTGCTGGAATGGTTACCTAATTAGAAATAATCAAAGAGTTGGTGATGCAATGTATTTTAATGATGATACTAACTCAATGAATAAGTTTATGTTTTATGATAATTATTATATCTGTGATCCTAATATAACTTTATCCCCAAATGATGTAATTTATGATGGTGGAATAGGAATATTTAATCAAAGTTTATTAGAAGAGGATTATTCATTTTATGGTCTTGACGAATTAAATGGATATCAAATTTATGGAGAAGATATTGAATTTAATATTACAAGTAAAGATGTTTGTGAAATAGTTCATCAAGATAGTAAATATTATTGTCAAGGAACTGGCTTATGGATGAGTTCTGTTCCAGGTATTGATGATTGGAATTCTTCAATCCCTTTATACTTAAAACCTAATTCAACAGGTCAGCTTGGTGGCTGTTGTCCTATTGAAGCTTGTTGGACAGGAGAAGAATGTGTTCTCGCAACTGATTATGAATATAATTCTAATAAAGAAGCTTTTAATAAAAGTTTTGACGGTCCAGATCACATTCTCTTTGCTGAAGTAAATAATTCAAGCGGAATGAGATGTGTTTTTAATGATCTTGGTAATGCTATTTGGGAAGAAGCTCAACCTAAGTATGATTGGGAATTAAACAATGTTGGTTTTTGTAAACACTCTGATTATTGTTTTGTTGATGAAGGATTTAATTTTAATTATAATACCCGAACAGAGGGGTATCAAGAAGGAATAATTGTTCATGGTGATGGTTGTTGTGATGTTATGGAAAATGGTGAACCCTACCCTGGTGAAATTGTTGATGGTATTAATGCTGATTGTTTATCTACTAATAGTGGGCCAATAAATGTTTCAGATTCTAATTGTGATATGCATAATTGTATTCCTTCTGGTGTCTCTGTTGATGTTAATAATATTGATCCAGATTTGTTTGCAATAAATAATTATGGAAAATATTATTGTGATAGTGGTAATTGGACAACCAAGTTATCAAAGTTATCAGATAAAATGTATAATTGGTTTGGTAGTACAGATGATGATTTTAGTATTGCCTGTGATGATGAATTAATTCTTAATACTGATAATGAGAGCGATTTATTTAATGATAATTCTAAATTATTAGGTGCTTGTGTTTATAGTAAAGATAATGGTGGTGTTGCAATTGGTTTTGCTTTAGGGGAAGAATTACAAGAAGATGGAATTTTTTTAGAAGAGCTTCTTAGTGTTTATACTGGATATGGTGTTGGTGCTTTTATTGATTGTGATACCACAACAGAGAATGTAGAACAGTGCGGTAAACTAAATTCCATGGTTGAAAACTTTTATTATGATAATGAATTAAATACTTTAATTGTTACAGATGTAACTCCCGACCTTACTCCTAGTTCTGCGAGTGAAGTAATAGATGAAATTGTGGAATTCTTTTATGGTATATTTTATCCTGGTTTTGAATCAGACTTTTTTGTATTAAAAGGAAATACGGCTTATGATAAATTATATATGTCTCATAAAGGAAATTTTCAAGTAAAAGCTGCACAAGAAGAAAAATATGATGAATCTTTAACTGGTAATCCTATTGTTGAAAGAATGTCTATAAATTACTCAAAAGAATTTAACTTTGAAAATATTTTAAATGATACTTTCCAAATTGCTTTATTTGAAGATGGTGTAATAGAAGCAAGAAGCTTAAGTGATGATTTTATGTTTAATAGATGTAAAGAAGATGGTTTCTTAATTGTAAGAAGACCAAAAGTAAATTTAATGAATCTTGATGACTCTGATAATCCTAATAACTTTGCTAAGGATGATTTGTTGTGGACTTATTTAACAAAAACATTAAGATTAACTGGTGAAGGCATGTTAGGTGAGAATGATGTAATTACGGGAGAATTATGTACTAATTGTGATCACACAGACTCTCTTTGTAATGATGAAATGATTTGTAGTATGAGTTTAAATAAGTGTGTTGGTGCTTTAGATTATGAAGGTTGCAACTTCCATGATGAATGCAGTATTGGTTTAGAATGCATTGAAAATGTTTGTAGTAATCCAGAGGGTGAAGAAGACGAAGAACCAACAATTGGTATTGGTGAAACTGAGTTGTATATTGGCTGTAATAATAATACCCTCTGTGAAGGTTTTGGTCTAACTTGTGTAGATAATAGTTGTGTTAATTATGGAGAATTAGATGAATCTTGTGATGATAATTTTGATTGCATTGATGATTTAGTTTGCATTGGTGATGTTTGTAATATAACAAGTAACTTAGGTAGTGATTGTGATGTAGCAGATGATTCTAATGAATTTGGTAGTGATTGTTCAGCAGGATTTGTTTGTGATGAAAATATTTGTAAAGCTTTGCCTGGTTCTATTTGTGATGTTAATGAAAATTGTGCCAGTGTTGATGAAATAGATTATACTTGTATAGGTAGCATGTGCACTTACTTAGGTGGTGCAGATTGGTACGCTGGTGAAGTAGAAGATTGTGACAGTTCTCTTATTATGCCTACTTTAGCTGGTGACTTATGTGATTATACTGAATGTAACGATGCTAATCCTTGCAATGATCCTTATGTGTGTGTTGACGATGTTTGTAAACTTCCAACTCAATGTATTCCATTTGAAGGTTTCGATTCACCTGATTGTTCAAGAGTAACTAATGAAAATTCTTGTGATAATGGTTGTGATATAGTTTTTGATTGTTATCGTGATGCTAATTGTGGAGATGGTGAATCTGCATGTGAAACTTGTTGTTCTCCTTGTGAATGGATTCCTGGTGCTGGAGAATCTGGTAATGATGGCACTTGTTATTTAGGTTCTAATAATTGTGCTGGCCCTATTCCTATGGCCTATGATTGTGATATTTTTGATGGTGTTGGTTGTGAAGGGGTTGAGTGTACTGCTTGTTGTGGTTGTGATTTTGATACTTGTGAAGGTGTTTCTTTAGGCGACAGTTCAACTTATTCAACTTCTGATTCTTGCACAATTAATGGTTGTAGATGGTCTTAATAATATAAAAAAATGAGAAGAGCAAAATTTGCAGGAATGTTTTATCAGCGAGCAAGAAGTTTGCTTGATAGACAAATAACTGAATGTTTTGAAGGGGAAAAAGGGCCTGGTGCTTTACCTTCAACTAATCTTAAATCTAATACTAAAGTTAAAGCAGTTATTGTTCCACATGCTGGTTATGCTTATTCTGGTCAGGCTGCAGCTTGGTCATATAAGCACCTAGCTGAACAAGGAATGTCAGACTTGTATATTATTATTGGACCGAGTCATGGTTCTTCTAAATCTGCGTTAACAACTCAAACTTTTGACATGCCTTATGGTTATGTTAGAGTTGATCAACATTTCGCAAGAGAGTTAATGAAAAAAGGAAATATTACTGAAGATGATTCTATTCACGACGATGAGCATTCTGTTGAAGTTCAAATACCTTTTTTACAATTTATTTTTAAAAAAGAAGCTGAAAAGCTAAAAATATTGCCTATTTTAGTTGGACAGGATATTTCTAGAGATAAACTAAAAAAACTTGCTTTAGATATTCAAGAAGTTGCAATGGATATGAATAAAAATGTAACTTTAATTATTAGTAGTGATTTTACTCACTATGGTCCTGCATATAAGTATATGCCTTTTGAATCTCATAGAAAAGAAAATGTTTACAAAATGGATGAAGCTGCAATTAATTTAATTAAAGAATTTAAATCAGAAGAATTTCTTGATTTAATAAATAAAGAATTAATGACTATTTGTGGTGCATTACCAATTTATCTTCTATTAAATTATTTTAAGTCAGGAAAAGTTATGTTAGAGCAATATTATACTTCTGCAGATTTAGATACTAAATCAGATTATAGAAATAGTGTCAGTTATGCAAGTATTATTTTTACTTAGTAATTAAAGATACTTTTTCATATCTTCTCTTATTTGCTCAGCGATCTTCTTATTTTTTGTAATTATTACTTCTATATTATAATTTTTATTAGTCATATCAATTAGTTCTTGAAATAAATTTAGTTTTATTATGCTCTTGAATGAATAGAGCTGGTTCATTTTATTCTTTAATTCCTTGTCCATATATATTTGAATAACTGTATTTCCTCTAACAATATATTGACAAGAACTTTTCATCTTAACATTAAGTTTTACTTTAGTGCATTTTTTATACCAACTTAAAAGAATTTTATCTCCTATAGATGAGTATTTTGTTAATATTTTAACTTTATTTTCTTTGAATAAGTTCATAACAGTATTTCTTCTATCTAAGTTTGAGA
>CAYLIL010000078.1:0-4993 GCA_964384045.1 uncultured Methanosarcinales archaeon | reverse complement strand
CATAACCAATTAATCTAAATCTATTACCAATTCTTCTAGAAATCGTAATCCTTGATTTTTGTGCACAAATAGGTAACTTTAATTTGCACTCAACAATATCTTTGTGAACATTAGTAACAAAACCAACAGTTGTTGCAGAATTAACATTAAGCATTAATACTTCATTTTTTGCAATTGGATTAACAGTTAAATCTTCTTGTGAACCCACAACTCTTTCTAATAAAGTAACTTTTAATTTTAATTCATAATGAATTGGTGGAAGTTTATCCGGTAAACCAACAACATTTCCTCCAAGAGAGTCTGAATTAACAATACTGGGATCTAAGTCGGTCATTACTGCCATAGAACCACCGGGTAAAACTTCTTTAATTGTTTTACCTCCAGAGATAATGCTAACAATATTAGTTGTTAAAGGTTCAGCAACAATTTGATTATTTTTAGTAAGAATACGGCCAGGCCTTATTTCTACCTTGTCGCCTTGTTTTAATTTTCCTCGAACAACAACACCGCCTAAAACACCACCAACAATTGATTCAGATTTTGAACCTGGTTTATTTATGTCAAATGATCTTGCAATAAACATTTCTGGATCTGCTTTACCATCTCTTTTAGGAGTTTTGATAAAATCTTGAATTGTTTTTAATAAGAAATCAACATTAACTCCTCTTTTTGCACTGATAGGAATAATAGGAGAACTTTCATAAGAGCTTCCTTTTAAGAATTCTTTAATTTCTTCATAATTTTCTTGAGCTCTTTCTTTTGGAACAACATCAATTTTATTTTGAACAACAATCACATTTTTTATTCCAGCTATCTCTAATGCTGTCAAGTGTTCTCTTGTTTGAGGTTGAGGACATTTCTCATTAGCTGCAACTAATAATAATGCTCCATCCATGATTGTAGTTCCTGCAAGCATTGTAGCCATTAAACTTTCGTGGCCTGGAGCATCAACAATACTAATTTTTCTTATTGGTTCTGTTGGCTTCATGTGTGCTGCACAAATTTTTAATGTGGTCCAACAATCTGGTTCATCACACTCAGGGCATTTCCTTATAATTGTGTCAGCATAGCCTAATCTAATAGTAATTCCTCTTTTTAGTTCTTCAGAATGAGTATCAGTCCACTTACCAGATAATTGCTCTGTTAGAGTTGTTTTACCATGATCTACATGTCCAACTAAACCAATATTTACTTCAGGTTGACCTTTTTCAATAGGGCTTTCTGGCTTTTTAACTGTGGAAACTTTCTTTTTAGGCATAACCATAAGAAAAGCCAGTTCTTTTATAAAGTTAGTGCTGATAAAATAGGTCAATGAGAAAACATATTCAATTTAATAATACAATAAATATATAAATGACAATGACAAATAAAAAATTATGAATCTTAATAATATATTCAAATTTATTAAAAAACCCTTAGTTCTCTTCATAATAATTTTATTAATATTTCCAATAATAAGAATTTTTATTAAAGATAGTGAATTTATGCTAATAGTTTATTTTCCATTCTTTTTATTTTTTGTACTATATGTCACTTTTATTTTATTTCTTAAAAGAAAAAAATATCTAGATAATTCTAGCAACAAACTGCGAAAAGTTGAAAGATTTTTTTTATTTTTTACTTTTATTCTTATGATGATTATTTATCTTGTTGTAGTATTTGTTATTTTGCTTATGTTTGCATTTGGGGGCGTCAGCTCAACACCCTATTTAATTATATTAGCACTAGTATATATTTTATCATATAAATTAGCAAAAAGCAGACTTAAAGAGAACAACAATAAACTTTAAAAATAGAAATAAGAAGATTGTATTAAAATGAAAAAACTAATCTATATATTAATGATACTAATTCTTGTAGCAAGTGCTTTTGCACTAAGTGAAACACAGAGCAGTGATGAAAACGAATTATGTAATTATATTATTCAAAAATCTAACATTCCAGTTGGAACAAAACTTCCAGGAATCTTTATGCAATACAAGAATGATAACTTTAATGTTTACACTCCTGAAGGAGATGCAATTGGTCATTTAGCAATATCCAATGGTTATGTTGCAGAATTTGATTGTAATTTAATTGAAAAACCAAATTATGATGTAACAATTAAAAGTAAAGAAACAGTTGATGAAATTATTGATTCTGAAAACCAAGTTAAAGCTTTAAGTAAAAAATTAAGTGCAAAAGAAGTTACTATTAAAGGTTTTGGTCTTGGTAAAAAGTTTAAAGGAACTTTAACAAGATTTGGTATCAAGATTGCAGCTTTATTTTCATAGAAAAAACACTAAAACCTGCAACAACAAACAGCCCATTAAGTAAGATTTAGCTGCACCTATTCTTGAAGTAAATATTTCGATAAAAATGTGAATATTCCGATATTTCTTAGTAAAGTTATATTAAACTCTTAAAATTATATAAGATGATGAAAAAGAATGTGATTATATATAATATAATAAAAAATAAAGTTCATACTATTAGGGGAATGCAAGTTATTCTTGATAGTGATTTAGCTGAATTGTATGAAATTGAAACAAAAGTATTAAATCAAGCAGTTAAAAGAAATATAAATAGATTTCCTGAAGAATTCATGTTTCAATTAACTAAAAAAGAAGTAGATAATTTGCGGTCACAAATTGTGACCTCAAGCTTAGAATGGAATAAAAAAAGATTTTTACCCTACGTTTTTACTGAACATGGAGTTTCAATGCTTTCAAGTGTTCTTAAATCAGATAAAGCAATAGAGATTAATATAAAAATTATAAAAGAGTTTATTTCAATGAGAAAATTTATTTCTAATAATGGGGAACTATTTGCTAGATTAGATAGGGTAGAGTTAAAACAAATTCAATATGATAAAAGTTTTAATAAAGTTTTTGATGCTTTAGAATTAAAAGTGCCAAAACAAGGAATATTTTTTGAAGGCCAAATATTTGATGCTTATAAATTTGTTTCTGACCTGATAAGAAGTGCTAAGAAATCAATAGTTTTAATTGATAATTATGTTGATGATTCAGTTTTAACATTATTCTCTAAAAATAGTGTTGAAGTTACTATTTACACAAAAAGTATTAGCAAAAAGTTAGAACTAGATGTTGAAAAGTTTAATTCTCAGTATAATAATCTTAATATTAAAATATTTGATAAAAGTCATGACAGATTTTTAATCATTGATGATGAAATTTATCATTTTGGCGCATCATTAAAAGATTTAGGGAAAAAATGGTTTGCATTCTCTAAGTTAAATAAAGATTGTTTTAATATGTTTGAAAGATTAGGTAAATAATCAACCCAAAAAAAACACTAAAACCTGCAACAACAAACAGCCCATTAAGTAAGATTTAGCTGCACCTATTCTTGAAGTAAATATTCCGATTGCAGTTCCTATTAGAACAATTAGTAATCCTAAGAAATTATCAAAGATAAAAGAAACTGCAACTATTAATGTCATGATTGAAATTATTAGTTTAGTATAATTTACTTTCTGCATTAGATTACTAAAAACTTTAGAAATTTTTATACCAATAACAACAGCTAATCCTCCAACTAATAAAGATGAAACAATTAATAAGATTAATATTTCTAAACTAATAGAACCAACAATTTCTTTTAATGCAATTATACTTCCGTTTCTTGCCTTGCTTATTGTGTAAAAAGTTATCATTGAAACAAACATGTTAACTGTGTTTATACCGCCGATAAAAGTAAGAAAAACAGACGGATTTTCTGTGTCTTCTTTTTTCATCAAACTCATTCCAAGAATTGCAGATTGTGATGAACCCATTCCTGGAAGAAAACCTGCAATCACACCCATAAGAGTTGCAACAAATACAGAAAACTTATGTCTAACCTTAATTATTATTTCTTCTACTCTTTGTTTAGGGATACTTGAAGTTTTCAAGCTCAATAATAAATTACTTATACCAAATAACCCACTAAATAAGTGAAACATAGGATTATTAAGATTCATTTTTAGAATTAAAATTCCAAAAACCCCAGCTAAGAAAAAAACAATTAAACTCTTTACAATTCTTTTTCTATCTTTTAAAAAAATAAATAATAAAAAACCAAGAATCACATAACCAATGTAATTTTTTAATAAAGCATAAACAAGAGGAATAGCAAATATTAAAACTGGTGTTAGTGCAACACTAATAATTAATCCTGCAAGAGAACCATACAAAGTATATTTTAGTGCAGACAACCCTTTACCTTCTAGCAACATTCTGTGTGCAGGTAAAATAGCTAAGGCCATTGCAGGATCAGGAACTCCAAGAAAAATACTTGGAATAGAATCAAGAAAAGTATGTGTTATACTCATTGCAATAATAAATATAATAAAGTATAACAGAGGGACATTAGAGAATGCAGCTGCACTCGACACGAGAAGTGCAGACACTAAATTTATATGAACTCCTGGAATTAAGCCAGTTACAATTCCTGCACAGATACCGATGATGATTGCAATTAATATTAATATAAACATAGTTGTTAGAATACTTTTAGATTAATATAGTTATATTAAGAATTTTCGAAAGAATTACGAAAAAAAAGAAAAAATTATGCACAAACATTAGTTTGGCACATTTACTTTCTATTAGCCCAAGCAAGGAATCCTATCATCACAAAATTCACAAGTGGGATAACCATCAATATTACTAGCCATGGTGAATATTTTCTTCTTTTGAAGATTATTGTCATCCAGTATAGACTAAATACTAAAGCTATTATGTAAAGTATCCAACCTAGAACTTGGATTGATGTGAAAAAGAATAATAACACTACAAATCCCCAAGTCCATTTCTTTTTTGCTAATATTGGCATTAAAAAGAAACTAGCAAATGGTATCCATGCTAACCAATGTTTTTTATATTTTAATTTCTTTGCTATTGTTGACCATGCAAGTGCTTGATAAACATAAGAAATTATTCCAAAAACTATAAACCAAATCAATACAGCTCCTACTAATGTTAATGCGTTTAAATCTGTTACTGCCATT
>CAYLIL010000077.1:0-5005 GCA_964384045.1 uncultured Methanosarcinales archaeon | reverse complement strand
GAAGGTTCACCTGCTGTTATTGATAATAAGATAATTATTGGAACTGTTGCAGGAGATATTTATTGTATTAGCAAGACAAGTGAAATTTTATGGAAATTTCATACTGATGCAAAAGTAAGTGCGCAACCAGCAGAATTAGAGATAAATAATTCTAAAAGAATTCTTGTTGGTTCTACTGATGGAATTTTATATTGTCTTGATTTATCTGGAAATATTTTGTGGAAATTCAAAACTGGTGGTGCAATATATGGTAAAGCAACTATTAAAGATTTAAATCATAATGGTAAACTTGAAATTCTTTTTGGTAGCTGTGATAATTTTGTTTATTGTTTAAATCAAGAAGGGAAAAAATTATGGTCTTTTGAGACTGATTTTTGGGTTATTTCTCCCCCTATTGTTTTTGATCTTGATAATGATGGTAAAGAAGAAATAATTATTGGTTCTTATGATCATAATATTTATATTCTTGATAGTCAAGGAAGTTATATAATGGATTATGCCCCTGGTATTTCTGGAACAGTTAATCAAGCTGGAAGTTATTCAGAAGTTATGACTCAATCTCCAGGTAAGTTAATAGGTAAAAAAATATGGCAGTTCAATGTTGAAGGAGTAATTGTTGGCTGCACTGTGCTTGGTCCAAATATAGTGTTAAATACTAAGAAAGGCCAAATAAAAAGTTTAAAACATTTAAAGGAATAAATTAATTAAGTAAAATAAATAAAGAAGGTAATTAAAATGTTAGAATTAATAAGAATCCCAACATATATCCATGGATTGGATGAAGGAATGCAAGGGGGAGTCCCTGAGAAACATATTGTTTTAATTTGTGGCTCTGCAGGAACAATGAAATCCTCAGTAAGTTTTAACGTGCTTTATAATGAAGCATTAAAAGGTAAAACTGGTTTATACCTTTCTCTTGAGCAAAGTTATGATTCTCTTGTGGAACATGTAGCAAATATGGGGTATGATCTTGATAAAATTAATCTTATTCATGTTAGTGAACTTCAATCTTTAACAAAAGATATACAAGGTGGTGCTAATTCTGGTAAGGGAAATATAATAATAATTGACATGGGTTGTATAAGAAAAGAGATTAAAGATGTTAAGGTTGCAGGCAATAGGAGTTGGATAAATGTTATTAAAAATATTATTTTAAAAACAAAACAGGTTGTTTCATGCACATTACTTGTTCTTGATAGTTTATCTGCGCTCTATGTGCTTAGCAGATTTGAGAATCCTAGAATAGAATTATTCTTTATTTTTGAATTCTTAAGAGATTCAGGAATGACTAGCTATTTAATATCCGAAATGCCTCTTGATGGAAGTAGATATTCAAAATATGAAGTTGAAGACTATCTTGCTGATGGAATAATCATGATTAAATTAACTGAATTTAGAAGGGCAGTTGTTAGGGAAGTAAGAATTGTAAAAATGAGATCTACAAAAGCAAATACAGATATTCATTCACTTGAATTCAAAGATGCTCAATTCCATGCATTATATGGTGGGAAAACACCTCTGCTTTAAGTATATCATTCAAGTAGATTGCCTTGGAGCAAGATAAGTAAAATATATTTTACACTAAAAGTGTAAAATTATTATATTTTATGACTAAAACTTGGTTGTGTAGCAACCACTTGTTCTCCACAATACTTTTTTTGAAAAGTTTTTAATAATAACCTTTTTATATCTTTCTTGTTTTATTATTTCTTATGGTTAAAGATTGTTTATTTTGTAAATTAAAAGAAGTTAAAGAAGATATTATTTTTGAAAATGAATATTTCTATTGTATTTTAGATGCTTTTCCTGTTTCTCCTGGACATTCTTTAGTAATTCCTAAAAGGCATGTTGATTCTTTATTAGATTTAAATGAATTAGAATGGGCTAAGTTAAAACAAGCGATTGAGATGACAGTAAAAAAGATAGAATCACTTGATTTAAAACCTATTTATGAAAAGTTTATTTCTTTAAATATTGCAGAAAAGTCTGTTAACTTTTGTAAAGAACTTTTGAATTCTGGATTTATTGATAAAAAACCTGATGCATATAATTTTGGTAACAATGATGGTGAAGCAGCAGGTAGAAGTATTCCTCATTTACATATTCAAATTATTCCTAGATATTTTGGTGATTCTAATAAGCATATTGGTGGTATAAGGCAAGTAATTCTTAAGAAAAGTAGTTATTTAGAGTAAGAAAATAAGAATTGTCTCAGAACTAACTCGCAGATTTTTGGGCCTGACGTAAAAATCTGGTAAAAACCAGCCATCTCACTATTGTTCGATAGGCTAAGAAAAAAAATAAGAATTGTCTCAGAAGTTACTCGTCATCATCATTCTTGCGTCAGCCGGGAATAACATCATCATTGACATTTAGTATAGTTCTTCATGTATTTATTAATGTTATGGCAAATGAGTTATATTCTATCTTTCAACTTCGGATGAACTTTAGGCCTTAAAATTTTTTGGCTTTGATGATTTAATCCTTTATGTCTTTTTTTCATCAAAGAAATTCCAAGTAACTCAATTTCTCTACCAACTGTTATGCAGATAAAACATAATAGAATCATATTTATTGGCAATGTTTCTGTTGCAAATATCAAATATAAATAATTTGAGATTAATGTTCCTTTGAATAATAATATTATTCTAATTAAGAAATAATATCCTAAACTTAAAAGACCAAACCTTATTGCTGCTTTTGATATTATTTTAAATTTATAATATACTATTTTATTTGTCACTCTTTTGATTTTTGGTGATCTAATAATATAATAAACTAATGCGCCTGTTAATAATGTAATAAATCCTGCTATAAATATAAATGAAAACTTACTCCAAATAGATATTCCTGTTAGCACTTCTGGAGCTATTGCTATTCCTTGTTGTGAAGTTAAAGTTATTGTTGAAATAATCTGAACTAGCCCTGCTACAACTAAGCCTATTATCCCTGGGACTTTAAGATTTCCTCCTAATCCTCTAATAAATTCTCCTTTAGTTCTTGTTGTTAATATTTTTAAAATTAATCCTATTACAGTTATAATAATTCCAAGAATAATAAAATTATATCCATCAACATTAAAAATAAATCTAAAAGGATAAGTATTTGCAATTGCATTTCCCATTAATGATAGTTCTTGGTGGATTGCAGTTCCACCTGTTCCAAATAAACCTAAAAAGAAATCTACTAATTTAAACCATGAAAATTTTAAAGCAAAATAGCTTATACCTGCAAAAACAAGTATTAAGGATAATCCAGATGTAATTGTTTCATTAATTATTTCTTTCCCAATACTTGAATAAATGTTTTCTTTTCTTCTTGCCATTGTTTTTTTATTCAGATTAAGTTATTTATTAAGGTTTTGCATATTCTCAATAAGTTTTATAAATTACTCTATATAATCATCTAAATAACATAAAAGGTGATTAAATTCAATAAAAAAATACTAATAACAAGTGCATTGCCTTACGCAAACAACATTCCTCATTTAGGAAATATTATTGGTTGCGTTTTAAGTGGTGATGTATTTGCAAGATTTTGTAGGAGTAAATATGGAAAAGAAAATGTTCTTTATGTTTGTGGAACAGATGAACATGGAACAACAACTGAAACAAAAGCAGTTGAGTTAGGTATTACTCCAAATGAAGTTACTGAAAAGTTTCATAAAATTCATACTGATATTTACAACTGGTTTGGTTGCTCTTTTGATGTTTTTGGTAGAACTTCTTCTAAAAACAATCATGAAGTCACGCAAGATATTTTCAAAAAACTTGATAAAAATGGTTTTATAGTCGAAGATGACTTAGAACAATTATATTGTGAGAAGTGTAAAAGATATCTTGCAGATAGATTTGTTGAAGGAACATGTCCTAAGTGCGGTTATGAAGATGCACGAGGAGATCAGTGTGACAGCTGTTCTAACTTGTTGAATGCAACAGAACTTGTTAATCCTAAATGTAAAATTTGTAATGAAACTCCTATTGTTAAAACAGAAAGACATTTATTTGTTGATTTACCAAAACTTGCACCTAAATTAAAATCTTGGATTGAATCAGCGTCAGAGAATTGGTCTCAAAATGCTAAGACAATGACACAAGGTTGGTTAAGAGATGGTCTAAGAAATAGATGTATATCTAGAGATCTAAAATGGGGCGTCCCAATACCAAAAAAAGGTTTTGAACATAAGGTATTTTATTCTTGGTTTGATGCACCAATTGGTTACATTGGTATAACTAAAGATTTACTTAATGAGAAGTATAAAGGTTGGTGGCTTAATCCTGAAAATGTTAATTTGTTTCAGTTTATGGGCAAAGATAACATTCCGTTTCATACAATACTATTTCCTAGTTTCTTAATTGGTTCAGGAGATAATTATACAATGTTGCATCAAATATCTAGCACTGAATATCTTAATTATGAGGATTCAAAATTTTCTAAGAGTAGGGGAACTGGTGTTTTTGGTGATGATGCAATGCAAACTGGAATTCCTGCAGATGTTTGGAGATATTATTTGTTAAGTAATAGGCCAGAAACTTCTGATACTATTTTTACTTGGCATAATTTTCAAGAAAAAACAAATAACGAACTACTTGCAAATCTTGGAAATTTTGTTAATAGAACTTTAACTTTCTTATTCAGAAACTTTGAAGGTAATGTTCCACAAAAAACAGATGATAAAGATTTAGATAAATTATTTAGTAATATTAATGAAAAACAAAAACTTATTATTAAATCATTAGAAAAAGTAGAACTAAGAAAAGCAATTAATGAAGTTTTTGCACTATCTAAATTAGGAAATGTTTTCTTCCAAACAAGAGAACCTTGGAAACATAAAGAAGATAAAGAACATCTTAATAATACTGTTTATGCTTGTGCAGAGTTAGTTAGAAAACTTGCAATTCTCGTCGAGCCTTATCTTCCAAATACAAGCAAAGAAATATTTGCTCAACTAAATTTAGAACAGCAAACTTTTAATGATTTAGATAAAAATATTGAAGTTGGTCAT
>CAYLIL010000076.1:0-5063 GCA_964384045.1 uncultured Methanosarcinales archaeon | reverse complement strand
ATTATGTTTTTAACACTAAAGAAAAATTAGGTTTATCATTAATTAAAGAGTTACACAAATTATGTTTCGCAAAAACAAAAAGTTTTGCAGGAAAACTAAGAAATGTTGAAGTTGTAATTAAAGATTCACAAAGAAATATTATTCATAGGGGTGTTCCAGAATCAGAAGTAGAACAAGAATTAAAAGAAATGATTTTGTGGCATGAAGAGAATAAAACTAAATTCAAACCATTGATACTTGCAGGAATAATTCATAATCAATTTGAAACAATCCATCCGTTCCAAGATGGAAATGGTAGGGTTGGAAGGTTATTGCTTAATTTTATACTTATTAAAAACAATTATCCTCCAATAAATGTTTTATTAGTAGATAGAGGAGAATATTATTATACTTTACAAAAATGGCAAAGAGAACATGAACTAAGGCCAACAATTGAGTTTTTAATAAAACAATATAAGAAAACACTTAAGCAGGTGACCACCAAAAACAATAATAAAACAAAAAAGTAGTCACCTATTATTATTCTTAAAGATTGGTTTGATATTTATTATAAAAAGAATACAATAATTTAAGTAAAGATTTAGGTGTCTACAAATTAAAGAAAAAGTAGTCACCTATTAATATCATCAATGAAAAACTTTATTAAACAATAACAAATAATTCTTTTAATGGACCAAAAACATATAGGTGTTATATTGTAGCAGTTCTTATAGGTAGTTTTGTTTTTATAGTTCAAAACAATAATGACGATTTTGCTAAGGAATATGTAGCAGATGAAGGAACTTGTTTTTTAGATGATGGAACTTGTCTGCATAAACAAAATCTTCCCCTATATATTTTTGGTTGGACTATTGCAGGAGTATTATTCTTATTTGGAGCTTATTTAACTTTCTTTGATAAAACTCAAAAGATGATTGCTGAACATCAGATAAAAATATCAAGTGCTTTAGAATCTGCAAAAAGACATGATCGGGAAAAAGATGAGTTTAATGCTTACCTTGCAGGATTTAGTGAAGAAGAACAGATTATTCTAAAGGCAATCAGGGAACAGCAAGGTATAAAACAATCAACACTAAGGTTTAGAACTAATATTTCAAAAACATCATTATCCTTAATTCTAAGTAATCTTGAAGATAAAGAAATTATAAAAAGAAAGGTTTCTGGTAAGACTAAAGAAGTCTATCTTGTAAAAAAATTCTAAAAAGCGTTTTAAACGGTCTGGGACAATAATTCTTAGTTTATAGCTTGTTTTGGTGCTCTTTTTGTGTGGAAAGGTATTAATAAAAGATTCATTTCTATAATTTTAGGTGATTGATTATGAAGAAGGCCACAATTAAAATTAATGGAATGCATTGCTCAAGTTGTGAGATGCTTATTAAAGATGCTTTGGATGAAACTGAAGGAGTTACAAAAGCTGATGTTTCAAATACTAGGGGTGCAGCTATAATTTTCTATGATGAAAATAAAGTTACTGAAGATCAATTAAAATTAATTATTAAAAAAGAAGGTTATGAGGTTAAATAAATATGGTTATGAAAAAAGGTTTTATTGCAGAAGGAACTACTTGTGATAGTTGTGCTACAATTATTAAGAAGCAAGCACTTAAAATTGATGGAGTAATAGATATTACTTTTGATTATCCAACTGAAACAGGGTATGTTAAATTTGATGAGCAAAAAACAGACATGGATAAGATTCTTTACAAAATAGAGGAAAAGAATTATTCTTGTTTTATTCTTGATGAAGAAACAAAGAAGCGTAAGTCAAAAAAATTATTTGGTTGGATTTTTGCAATCATAGGAGTATTAGTTTTAGGTTATTTCTTATTTGGTTTTGTTGAAGGAATACAATTTCCAGCTATAAGTCAGAGTATGGGCTATGGTTTATTATTTGTTGTAGGTTTATTAACTGGATTTCATTGTATAAGTATGTGCGGGGGTTTTGTATTAAGTTATACAGCCAAGCAGGCACAAGAAGGAAAGAAACCACATAAGTCACATTTAATGTATGGTTTAGGAAAAACTATTTCTTACACAATCATTGGTGCAGCATTTGGTTTATTGGGGTCAATAATTGCATTCACACCTGCTCTTAGAGGAACAGTTGGTCTTATTGCAGGATTATTTTTAGTAATCTTTGGACTTAAAATGTTAAACATATTTCCTATTCTAAGAAAGATTAGAATAAAGACTCCAAAGTTTCTTTCTAAATTTGTTGGAGAGAAATCAAAGAGTTCAACTAGTCCTTTAGTAATAGGATTATTAAATGGTTTAATGATTGCCTGTGGACCATTGCAAGCAATATATATTATGGCTGCAGGAACAGGAAGTTTAATTGAAGGAGCAAAATTATTATTTGTTTTTGGTTTAGGAACACTACCTGTAATGATTGGTTTTGGTTACTTTGCTAGTTTTGTATCGAGTAAGGTTACACATAAAATATTAAAAGCTTCAGGATTAATTGTAATAATTTTAGGTATTGTAATGATTAACAATGGTCTTGTATTAACTGGTAGCGGATATGATTTCTCTTCTATAACTGGCTCAGTTGTTGCATCATCAGATGGAGTTTCTGTTGTAGAAGGTTTTCAAGAAATAAGAATGGATGTAACTAGATCTGGTTGGAGTCCAAACACGTTTGTATTACAAAAAGATGTTCCAGTAAAATGGATAATTAATGGAATAGAACTTACTGGTTGCAATAATGCTATTCAAGTTCCAAAATATGGTTTAGAGTTTGATGTTAAGCAGGGAGAACAAATAATTGAATTTACTCCTACTGAAGAAGGCACTGTTAGATGGAGTTGTTGGATGGGAATGATTTCAGGAACATTTATTGTGAAAGAGAATATTGATATTACTGATGAAAAAGCAGTGCAAGAAGAAATTGCAAAAGTCCCAGAGCAATCAGGAGGAACTTGTGGTGGTTCTGGTGGTTGTGGTTCTGGTGGATAAATGAAAATTTTTGAGCCTTCATTGTTTAATTTAAAGGAGTAAAAAATGAAAAAAGTAAAAATTGATATCACTGGAATGCATTGTGCTAGTTGTTCAACTCTTATCAATAGAGCATTAGATAAAGTTGATGGTGTTGTGAATGCAAATGTTAATTTAACCACTAATAAAGCCACAGTTGAATGCAGTGATAAAATTGGAGAGGTAGATTTAATTAAAGTTATTCAAAGTAAGGGTTATGGTGCAAGTATTGGTGAGAAGGTTAATAATAAAAAAGAATACTTAAAACTTAAGAAATCATTTTACTTTAGTCTTTTATTTGCAATACCTGTTTTTATTCTTGGAATGTTTTTTATGAAAACACCGATTCCATATCAAGATGTTATTATGTGGGCTTTAGCAACACCTGTTCAATTCATTGTTGGAATGCCTATGTATAAGAGTGCATTTCTTGCTCTGAAGAGTAAGACTGCAAACATGGACACTCTTGTTGTTATGGGAACATCTGCTGCATACTTCTATAGTGTTTATGTTATTCTTAGTGGACAAGGGCATGTATACTTTGAAGCAAGTGCAGTTCTAATTACAATTGTATTATTTGGAAGATTATTAGAAGCAAAAGCAAAAGGAAAAACAAGTGAAGCAATAAATAAGTTAATTGGATTAAAACCTAAGTTTGCTATTGTTATGCGTGGTGGTAAAGAAGTTAGGGTTAAAGTTGATGATATTGTTGTTGGCGATAAAATCCTTGTTAAGCCAGGTGAAAAGATTTCTGTTGATGGAATAATTATTAGTGGTAATTCTTCTATTGATGAAAGTATGGTAACAGGTGAAAGTATTCCTGTTGAGAAGAATAAAGGGGATAGGGTTATAGGTGCAACTATTAATAAATATGGAAGTTTTACTTTTAGAGCAACCAAGGTTGGTGCTAATACCACGCTTTCTCAAATAATAAAACTTATTGAAGATGCACAGGGAAGTAAAGCCCCAATACAAAGATTTGCAGATTCTGTTTCAGCATACTTTGTTCCTATTGTTTTATTAATTGCTATGATTACATTTGTTTCTTGGTTCTTTATATTTGGTGCTGAGTTTCAGTTTGCATTGATTGCTAGTGTAGCAGTATTAGTAATTGCCTGCCCATGTGCTCTTGGATTAGCAACACCAACTGCGATAATGGTTGGAACAGGAAAAGGAGCAAAAAAAGGAATTTTAATTAAAGGTGGGGAAGCATTAGAAGTTACTCACAAAATAAAAAATATTATTCTTGATAAAACAGGAACAATAACTAAAGGGAAACCAGAAGTAACTAATATAATTGGTCCTAAAGGTATTCTTACTTTAGCAGGATCACTTGAGAAAAAAAGTGAGCACCCTCTTGCAGAAGCAATAGTTAAGAAAGCTAAAAACTTTAAGAAAGTTACTAAGTTTAAATCAATTCCGGGCCATGGAGTAACTGGTGTTATTAGTGGTAAGAAATACTTTATTGGTAATAAAAAGTTAATGAAAGATAATAAGATTAATTTTGGTAATTATGCTTTGCAAATGTTTAATTTGGAGAATGATGGTAAGACTGTAATGTTATTATCTGATTCAAAAAAGGTTATTGGTTTAATTGCAGTTGCAGACACAATAAAAGAAAGTTCTTTCAGAGCAGTTAAAGAATTACAAAGGTTAAGGATTCGTGTTTATATGATTACAGGAGACAATGAAAGAACTGCAAAGGCAATAGCTAAAGAAGTTGGTATAAATCATTATTTTGCAGAAGTATTACCTAAAGACAAAGCAGATTATGTTCGTAAACTGCAGAAAAAAGGTTCTGTTGCAATGGTCGGTGATGGAATAAACGATGCACCTGCACTCGCACAAGCAGATGTAGGGATTGCAATGGGCTCTGGAACAGATGTTGCAATGGAAGCTGGTGATGTTGTTCTTATGAGAGATGATCTTTTAGATGTTGTTAAATCAATTAAGTTAAGTAAAATGACTATGAGTAAGATAAAGCAAAACATGTTTTGGGCACTTTTTTATAATGCTCTCGGTATTCCGATTGCAGCTGGTCTTCTTTATCCTTTAACTGGCTGGTTGCTCAGTCCAATGATTGCAGGTGCT
>CAYLIL010000075.1:2425-5083 GCA_964384045.1 uncultured Methanosarcinales archaeon | reverse complement strand
AGGCCTGTTAATCTTATCTATATTAAACCAATAATCCTCAGGAATAACTGGCTGCTGATAAAAAACAACAGCATAAAGATTATGAGGATTGTCATATTTCTCAAACTTAATAGGAACACTTTCTTCAGTTATCATATTAAAAAAATCATAATTAATAGATATTTGATCTAAACTTTTCTTAGATGCAGCATCCTCAGTAGTATAATAAAAATCTTTAACAATATCCCAATGCCTATTTAACCAACTTTCTTCATCATAAACTTCATCACCTAATTCACCAGAATAATAAATCATGTTAAACCCAAAAAAGTTGTTTTTAGGATTGAATGTAGAGTAAATAGTGCTTAAATCCTCATTGATTGATTCACTAAAATATTTGTAAATTGTTTCATCATTAGAATAAAATTTATCTAACTTATTAATTTGATTCTCTTTGCTTGCTTCAAGAAAATCAAAATCAAAATCTTTGTTAAATTCATAAACATCAGTAACAAAACACATTGAATAAGTATTAAGTGAAGGATAAAATAAAGATTTACCTTGCCTAAACATTCTCCAAGTTTTCAAAGCACTAGTTAACAATTCTTTTTCTGCTTTTTTAGCTGTTTTTGATTTAGACTTGATTAATTTTGAATCACATTCAATTTCAGGAGGATCTGTTTCAACTCTTGGGAAAAAATATGAAATACCGCCACCTAATTCTTCAGATTTTTCATCGATTAAAATATTTTGTTCAACAAAAGAAGCATGAGCCTCAATAGTTGTAATACATTTAGAAACTCTAGCATTTTCTTCACTTACATCAAAGATATTAATAATCATTGCAATTATTAACCATAAGGCAACAATACCAATAATTATACTTATAATAACTGAAAATGAACTACTCGCTTTTTTTATTTTTGATTTAATCATTTTTAATAAACAATCGCCCTGTATAAAGCTCTCCCACCATAAAGTACTCCGCCAGCAGCAGATTCAAACTCTAAAGAAGTCATTTTAAATGGGCAAGAACCAGGTGCAAGATTAAAATACATATTACAAACATTAAATTCTTGATCACGATCAATAATTTGTATCATAAATGGTTGAACATAATTATGTTTTCCTGAAACGCCATATTGAATTTTACTAAACTCAGTAGCTTCATCACCTTTAAGTTCTTTTTTTAGTTCTTCAACAGGCATAGGTCTAAAAAAATACATTATATTATAAGTTTTAGCAGTGTCAATAACACCAAAACTAACTTCACCATCAGTTTTAGTTATAATTTCTTTTGTTTCTTCATTAGCATATAAATCAGAATTATCTATTTGAGAAAATGAATCACTAAAATAATCTGCATAAGTTAAATCAGATTCTTTAGAAAGTTTAGTATTAACAAAGAACTCACCAAAATCATCATAAAGAATCTTGTTTTCAGTTTTAGGATAAAATTCCTCATCAAATATAAGAAGGCTACAAGATTGACACACCAATGAATACTGGCAATCACCCAAATTAGTTATACTTCGTATATAAGGGGCAGAATAAACTTCATTGCATTTTCTCATTTCTTCTGCAATAACAGAATAAATAATTTCTTTAGAAACAATATTATTTTCATCTCTTACTTTAATTTTTTTTAGGTCCGGTCTGACTTTTTCCAGTAAGGCTAATGAAGTAGAATAAACATATTCATCAACTTCCTTATTGCCTGCAGTCATGTCGTATTTTATTGCTGAATTCTTACCAAAAATTATTTTATAATTGTGACAAGAATTAAAAGTAGAAGGCTTACCAGATTTAGCAAGACCAATTTCTGTTTTGCAAGCCCAAGAATCGGCATCAGAATTTATATTATACGCAAAAGCACCTAGAAAACTACCAATCAATAAAAAAGAAATTATTATTAAAATAATTTTTATAGTCTTCGACATTATTAATAATCCTTTTTTTGATTTCATTTTATGTAGGTATAATTCCAGTAAGAACATATTCATAGCCAAGGTATAAAGCTACTAAAATAAAAAGAACCATAATAATTATCTGAAAAGTTTGACTAGTTATAAACATAGCAAGTTTATTCTTTAGTAATCTTTTAATTCCCATAAACTATTAATTAAGAATAAGTTTTTATAAAGTTTATCCAGAATGGGCTTTGTAGAAAGGTTGCTATCTTAAGGATAAAATCTCTTCAAATGACAGAATTAAGTGCGTTGTGAGGGGTTGTCTCCAACCGAAACTTGTTGAGGTGTGCCAAGAATCTTTGATTGTTGAGCACATACGGGAACACAGCACAATTAAAAAACATAATTAAAGATTTTATAGATAGCAACAAAAGAAAACGAAGTTTTTTACAAAGCCTAAGAAGTTTCTGCTGTTGAATCAACAACATAGAATTTTAACTCTTTTTTGAAGAGTGCAGAAGTTTGGTTTTCTTTGTAACCTAATAATTCAATTTTATATGTTCCAGTTGTTAAAGCTAATACTCTGCCATAAGCACATTCAGAAAAAACTATTTTTTCTTCTTCGTTATTCTTATCTTTAGGTTCACATTTAACTTTTATTTTAGTTTCATCAGGTTTAATAATTGTCCAATCAAGAGTATCATAATTATAAACATATTTAGGAACCATAACATCAATTTTTAATTCAGGATAATCAATAAGCTCAAGT
>CAYLIL010000075.1:0-2415 GCA_964384045.1 uncultured Methanosarcinales archaeon | reverse complement strand
TGATTCTTTAATGAGCTTATATCATCTTCTAATCTAAATGTTATTAAATCGATTGGATCAGCACCTGAATCTAACACACAACAAATATTATCTTTAGTTTCTTTTTTGTTATCCGGATCTACACAAGCATCTTTGTAAAACCCTGTATTTTTTGCAGTAGAATCATATTTTTCACAACCACCCTCAACATTATCATTAAGACAAAAACCAGGAGGATTAGCTCTTTGACATTTAAACTGTTCACCGACAGTTGCAAGACCTTTATTTTTATAATTCATTCCCACTACGATTGCTACAGAAATAATAACAAGACTTAAGATTAAAATTGTTGTAAGTTCAACCATTGATAATGCTTTTTTAGATAATTTCATATTTTTACCTTAACCAAATTTTCTATAACAACTTTCACCTTCAGAACAGCCTGCTTCTCCATCTTCAGAAGAAGGCTTAGAATTAAATCCTGCGGGAGGACTAGTAGCGCAAACTCCTTCAATAACAGGATTATCCTCACACCTTAATGTTGCATCAAAATTATCCCCTGCACTTCTAAAATACTTATTATATACAAACACAAGACTTACAATTACAACTAAGGATAAAATAAGAATTACAAGCATACTTACTGCTCTTTTATTTTTAATTAGTTTCATGTAACATCCTCTCCATTGTCTCCATTATCTGCATTGTCTCCAAATTCTTCACTTTCATAAGGGTTTTCACCAGAACAACAAACTTCTTCTTTCTCACAAAAAGCATATCTTATCATAGTTGAATCTTCTCCAATACACTTATTCTTTACTATTAAAAGCTCTTTGTCTATACAATAACCACCTTGAGTTTCACAACTATCCATATTTTTTATAATTTCAATATTTTTAGCACCTAAGCCCCCAAATACAAACCATAATATTAACCCCATAATAATTAGAGATATAATTAATGAAAAAGACATAGTTACAGCTTTCTTATTAAACATTATTCTACACCTGCAAGACAACATGTTTTAGAACCACTACATAATTCTTGACCAAGTGAAGAATCAGAATAAATTCCACTGCATTCTTTCATGCAAATGCCAGCTTTTTCAAAGCAAGCAGTGGCTTCACTACTATTACCCATAGTTCTAATAAGCATAAAGATTAAAATACCTAGAACAAGCAAAGCAATAACAGCAATTATTACTGTATTAAATGCTAAGCTTACAGCTTTTTTTGAACTAAAATCTTTCATATTGCCACCAAATTATAAGATAAAAAAATTATGTTGATAAAGGTAAACAACAAACTTCTTCTTCAATACAACCTTTCTTACCTATTTGAGGGACTTCATTATCTGAACATCCAATCTCACTATACACACAACTTCCACCTAAACCATTACAAGAAGTTCCTGCATTTACTTCACCACTTTGTCTAAGAAGGAATGTTGCAAGAATTACTAATACCAATAAAGCTATTGCAGCTATAATAATTGTACTCATGCTTAAACCTTGTGCTTTCTTCATTATAACACCTCGAATTATTTAATTATATTATTTATAAACAAATACTAATTTATTATATATAAATCTATCGTAAATTTTAATAAATATAATACTATTAATCTTTTACTATAGATATGAATAAACACAAAAATCCTAGAATTGACTATTCAAACAAGGCAGAGCTATAAGTTATTACATAAATTTTCAAAACGGATTTTTGGTCATTACAACTTGGAAAAATTAAACTATGCAAGCATTTAGGTATTAAACCCTCATTGTAATAAACAAAAGCTTTTTATATGCTTCTTAAATCTCTAACTAGAAAGAGTATTTATAAAAGGAATTAATGAAAATCAACAGATTTTCAATAAATTATAATTTTGAGGAAAATAAAAAAATGGTAAAGAAAATTCATACAAGAACAAAAAGAAAATTTGGTTTAACTTCAAGTTTTGGTCATAAAAACTTTTTTTCAGGTATTAAAGGTAAACGAGGAGTTAAAACTTTCAATACAAAAGAAGCTGCAAAAGTGCATGCTAAAGAAAAAGGATTGAAAGATTCCGAATACATACTTGTTCCTGCGAAAAAAAATAAGAAAATCAAAATAGAATTAGTTTAAACTTATTTGTGGGGGTAGCAAAGTCTGGTCAAATGCGCAGGACTTAAGATTTTGGACACTCATGTGTAAATGAGATATCCTGTCCTTTAGTAGGTTCGAGGGTTCGAATCCCTTCCCCCACATTCTTATCATATCTCTTTCAGAGATAACCATATTGCCTCCGTGGCTTAGTGGCTATAGCGGCCGCCTAGTAAGCGGCAGGTCGTGGGTTCAACTCCCACCGGAGGCTTATATTTCTTTTAGGATTAAGCTTTGCTTATATCCTAATTATAATCTTGTGAGTTGAACGAAGTTCCTATGGTGCCAAGAATTC
>CAYLIL010000074.1:0-5177 GCA_964384045.1 uncultured Methanosarcinales archaeon | reverse complement strand
CTTTAGAACAGGCTCTTTTAATGGTTGTTAAAGCCCTATCAAAAATTATTGATAAAGATTTTAATACTGATAGAATAGACGCTGCATTCATCAAAGAGAGCACTAAAGAGATTACTAATTTAACAGCAGAGGACTTAAAAAAATACCTTAAATAGGTGATAAAAGTGTGGGTAAAAATAAACATATTTTTAGCACATTATAACTTCGGAGGAAATTAGAATGGATCAAAGAAAAACATTCGAAAAAGAGCATTTCAACATTAACATAGCTCGTCTAAAAAAAGGCGGTCAAACATTTGAAATTAATATTAATCCAGATTTGGCTGTTGATTTTAAAGAAGGTAAAGAGGTAGATGTAGAAGATATTCTTAAAAGTCAAGAAATATTCTTTAATGCTACTAAAGGAGATTTAGCTTCAGAAGATATTATGAAAGAGTTATTTTCTAGCGAAGACAAATTAGAGATTGCAAAAATCATTCTGCAAAAAGGAGAAATCCAATTAACTGCAGAGCACAGAGCAAAAGTTAGAGAAGACAAAAGGAAAAAACTTGTTAATATTATTCATAGAAATGCTATCGATCCTAAAACACAAATGCCACATCCAGTTCAAAGAATTGAAAATGCATTTGAAGAAGCAAAGATTAAACTTGAAGAGTTTAAATCTGTTGAAGACCAAGTTAATGATGTTGTTAAAAAGTTGCAAGTTATTCTTCCAATAAAATTTGACCATAAAAAGGTTGAAGTGAAGATTGACGCTGCACATGCACATAGTGTTTTTGCTATTGCAAAAAAGTATGGTGTGTTAAAAGAAAACACTTGGTTAAATGATGGATCTTGGTTTGGAATTGTAGAAATTCCTGCAGGATTACAAAATGAATTTTTTGATGAAATTAATGGCTCAACACACGGAAGAGCAATTACTAAGATTTTAGATTAAAAGAGATGTAGGGAGAAATAAGATGAGTGAAAAAAGAATACCCTTTATGACTGAAGATGAAGTTGATTATTTTTATGATGAATATAATAGATTAAAAGAAAAAGGAAACAAAATATTAGAAGAATATAATAAACTTGATGAAATTAATGGCAACACTATAGATGAATATAATGAAGGATATCAAGCTTTAGGGAATGGAGAGAGAAAAAAAGTTGATAAAGCACTTAAAAATAAAACTTGTCCAGTAGATCCTAAACATTTTGAATTAGTTCAAATAATGAAAAGGCAAGAGGAGGAATCCGCAACAACACAAAACAAACATAATGAACTGATGAATATTGAAGGAAGAATCAGGGACGTAGTTAAAGTATATAAATCTAAATTAGTGGTTGAACATAGCTCAATAAGTGACTTAAAAGCTGAAGGATATGACAATATTGAAAGATTTATAATTCCTGAAACTACTATCCAAGAACTATCAATTAGCACATATAAAAGAATAGAAAGAGATGTATCTCTAAACAATATAATACTAGAAAAAATAATTGGCATAGCCAATAGCAAATCATTAATAATCGCTTTTGGAGAAGATTATCAACAACCAAAAACAATTTCTGAAATAGAAGGGCTTAAAATTTACGCAGGAACACCAATTAGATACGCAACTAAAGATTAAAAACAAAAATTAAACTCAAAAGATTAAGAGGAAAAAAATGAATAAAGAAAATAAAGAAGAGCCAAAAAAAGAAATGGCACAAAAAGAAAAACAAGAAAATAAAGAATTTAAATCAGAAGGTAAACTTCTTGTTAAGAACAAAAGTATAGTAGTTCCAGGACAAGTATTAGCTGAAGGATTTGATTATTTACCAAGCTATGGAACATATAGAAAAGAAGATAAAATAATAGCTAACAAATTAGGACTTATTTCTATGGAAGGAAAAGTTCTAAAGAGTATTGCTATGGCTGGAAGATACCATCCAAAAAGATATGATGTTATTATAGGTAGAGTAATTGATATAACTATGACTTCTTGGCGATTAGGAATAAACAGTGCATACACTGCAATGTTAAATTCTAAAGAAGCAGGAGGAAATGGTCGAGGATATAATAGTTATCCACAGAAAGGAAATCTTTCAAAAACATATAAATTAAATGATTATGTATTTTGTAAAGTAACTGGTGTTTCTGATATGAACTTAGTTGATGTTACAACTCAAGGACCAGGATTAAGAAAACTTTTCAGTGGAAGAATAATCCATGTTAACACACATAAAGTTCCAAGGATTATTGGTAAGAAAGGCTCAATGGTAAACATGATTAAACAAGCAACAGGTTGTAAAATGATTGTTGGACAAAATGGTATTGTTTGGCTTCAGTGTGAACCTAAAGTTGAAGCAATCGCTGTGGACGCAATTAGAAAAATTGAGAATGAAAGCCACATTCCAGGTTTAACTGATAGAATTAAAGAATTCTTAGAGAAAAAAACAGGGAAGAAAATTGAAGAGTTTACAAATGAAGCTCCAAAAGATGAAGAGAACAGAGGTAATTAAAAATGACTTACAAAAAAAGATTAGACGGAAGAAAGATGAATGAAACTCGGCCTATCGAAGCAAAGGCAGGAGTTATCAAAAAAGCTGATGGTTCTGCTTATTTTAAAATAGGAAAAACATGGGCTTATGCTGCTGTTTATGGTCCAAAGGAATTACATCCTAGGTTTTTACAAAATCCTAATACCGGAATCATAAGATTTAGTTATATTATGATGCCATTTTCAGGAATGGGTGAAAGAATTAGACCAGGGCCAAATAGGAGAGCTAAAGAAATCTCAATGGTTTCACAAAAAGCAATTACTCCAGTAGTTAATCTAGAAGATTATCCAAATACTGTAGTTGATATTGTTGTTGAACTTCCTCAAGCAGACGCAGGAAGTAGATGTGCAGGAATTTGTGCAGCATCTATTGCATTAGCAGACGCAGGAATTCCAATGAAAGACATGGTTGCATCAGTTGCAGCAGGTGTTGTTGATAACACAGTTTGTTTAGACTTAAGTTATGCAGAAGAAGCATATCCACAATTTGCAAAAGAAAAAGTTGATTCAGAACATGTTTCAGACATACCAATTTCTTGTATTCCAAGTACTGGAGAAATTACACATATCCAAATGGATGGTATAATGAAAAAAGAACAAATGGCTGAAGCAATTAAACTTGCAACAGAAAAGTGTAAGGAGATTGCAGAAATACAAAGACAAGCAGTTAAAGACAGATATAATAATAAGGGAGGTATCTAAAATGGATAAACCTACACATATAGATAAAGAAATGCAAGAAAACATATTAAAATTACTTGACGAAGGTTTAAGACAAGATGGAAGAAAGTTTGACCAATTTAGAGATATCAAAATAGAACTTGGTGTTGTTGAAATGGCTGAAGGTTCTGCTCGTATTACTGCTGGTGAAACAGAAATAATTGCAGGAGTAAAATTAAAAATGGATAAACCTTATGGCGATACACCAGATAAAGGAATCTTAATGGTTAATACTGAATTAACTCCATTAAGTAATCCAAAATTTGAATCTGGCCCTCCAAGTATTGAATCTATTGAATTATCTAGAGTAATTGATAGAGGACTACGAGAAGGCGAAGCAATGGATGTAAAGAAGTTGTGTGTTGAAGTAGGTGAAAAAGTTTGGATGGTAAACGTTGATGTTTGTCCTATAAACCATAATGGTAACCTAATGGACCTTGGAGCATTAGCTGCAATGGCTGCACTCCACAATGCAAGATTCCCTGAAATTGATGCAGATGGTAAAGTTGATTACAAAAAGAAAAGTAATAATAAACTTCCAATATCAGAAGTTCCATTACCAGTAACGGTTATCAAAATAGGAGAACACTTCCTGATTGATCCAACTGAAAACGAAGAAAATGTTCTTGATGCAAGATTAACTGTTACTTTCAGAAATGATGGTAACATGTGTGCAATGCAAAAAGGTGGCGAAGGCCCTCTGAGTGCAGAAGACATACAAAAGATGATTGACCTTGCAGAAGTTACTTCTAAAAAGAACAGAGAAATACTTAATAAAGCTGTTAAGTAATTTTATTTTTTTTATTTTATTTTTTCTTTATATTTTATAAAAATGGATATAATCTATGTTATGTCGAATTGGATAAGAGTAAGTTCTTTCTCATTTTTAGGCGTTTATTAAAAAAATATATAAGTAACTAAGCACAATGTTTAACTATGTGGGTTTTAAAGTTCAAATCTAAGGAAGAATTCAATATCTATAATAAAAGATGTATTGATTTTAATATCAAAATACACTTTTATTCTCAAAGATATTACGTTGAAAAAAATAAATTATATTTCATTAATTCTGGTATTATTTCTGGAAACGAAGAAAACAAGAAATTTTTCTTTAAAGACTTAAAAAAAGATAAAAAAATTAAAAATTTAGAAGTGAATAATGATTTCTTTATCTCCACTTATTTTGAAAAAGAAACTGAGCAACGTATATCTGCTCTTAAAACAGTCTATAATCAAAAAATAATTTTCTTAAAACCTACAATTCTTGATGAAGAAGGCTTTGAAGAATGGGAAATTGCATCATTTGATAGAAAAGATTTGGAAAAAGTACTTTCTCAAGCCAAAAAATTATCAAAAAGCAAAAACCTACACTTTAAATTACTAAGCTTTAAACAACAAAAAATCAAAGACTTAACAATACAATCAATTATGCCAAATTTAAGCACACAACAAAAAAAAGCATTAGAATTAGCAATAAAAAATAAGTATTATGGTTATCCTCGAAAAATAACATTAAAGAAACTTTCTAAACTAATGAATATATCTGAATCAACATATCAATTCCATTTAGCAAAGGCAGAAGAAAAGATATTGCCTTTTTTCTATAAAAGCTAATATCGGAGAAATCCGATAAAAATTAGTTAAACTCGAATAGTTTCTACTAAATCATGACATCAAAACTAGATCGAATACTTGAAAATATAAAAAATATACCTGAAGCAGAAATTGTTTTCAGAAATGATCATATGTCCGGGTATGAAGACAGAGTTTTTTTATATATTGCTCCAAGACAAGGAATTTATTCCATAACTAAATTAAATAAATTTCAAGATAAAATCATTGGGTCTATGAATCCACATATAAAAATAAAATTTTATGAAGACTATTTAAAATATTTTTTCTCACCAGTAGGTTATTTTGAAGGATTAAAGAA
>CAYLIL010000073.1:0-5193 GCA_964384045.1 uncultured Methanosarcinales archaeon | reverse complement strand
TTAATTTCTCCCGCGAGTTTACGAGCTGGATGAGAAATTAATTTGGGAAAATCCTGCAAGGATTTTCTCTTTAATCGCTGTTAGGCGAGGGTGAGCGAAGCGAAAGGGTGCAACCCGTCCCCAAAATTCTGAAAGAATTTTGCGTATCCACGCAGGTGGGCTCGAAAGTATCTTTAGGGTTTTAGGGGTCGGCTCGAATTTTTTGCTTCTTTTTTAAAAAAAAGAAGAGTTTGGTGGGCTGTTTCTTCGTTAGTTATCACTAAGCATAAAAATAAAAAAAATAAAAATAAAAATAAAAAATTTAACCAAATAAATTCTTAAACCAACTCATTACTTTTTGTAAGAATCCTTCACTCACACAAGTTCCAGAAACACAAACATTTGAAGAACATTCAAAGTTATTATCGCAAGAATTTTCACCTTTCAGTTGTTCAACAAAAGAACCAGTATCAGAACAAAAATTATCTGCTTTTCTATATCCAAATGGATAACATTTTCCATCAAGAGGACAAGAATCTTTACAGACTAAAATTTCTTCTTTTTCTTCTGTTAGTTTTTCTTCTTGTATCTTTTCTTCTTTCTCAACAGAAGGAATAAAACTAACTTCGGATTTTTCAAAATCCAAATAACATTCTTCTGCAACACTAAAAGAATTTACTCCGCATTTGCTACCATCTTTATAACATTCATCTTGACAAAATTCTTTTGCATAACTTTGCCATGTTTCAGATGATTTACAAGATGATTCGCTTCCTTGTTTTTCTTCTTCGCCACTATAACATTGCCAATAAGAATATCTAAATCCTCTACCTCCGATTATCTCGGTAGTAGTATTACCTTCTGGAAGGCAATCGAATTCAGCATACTCATTTTCGCCATCAGTTATTGTGTAGGCATAACCTCCACATGTGCTTTTCCATGTTAATTTTTCTCCTTTCTTTCCATTAACATCCATAACACAAGTTTCAATTCCACCGCAAGAAAATCTTGAGTTATCTTCTGCTGTATAACACTTTTGTTCTTTTTCTGAATTTTTGAAAACACATTTAACCTGTTCTTTTACATAGGCTGGAATTGTTTCATTTGTTTCTGTTTCGTTGGTTTCAGATGTACATTTGAATTCTGCATATTCATTATCTCCATCTATGATTGTGTAACCATAGCCACCACAAGAACTTTTCCATGTTAGCTTTTTTCCTTTTTCGCCTGAAACATCAGCTACACATGTTCCTGTTCCTGAACATCCAAACTTTCCGTCATCAGTATAACATTTTTGCATTTCATTTGAATTATCAAAAACGCATTTTACTTGTTCTTTGATAAAAGCTGGTATTGTAGAATTTGTTGTTGTTTCATTTTCTTGAGCAGAAACAATAACAGAACTTAACAGAAATATAGAGAGAACTAAAAAGATTCCTAAAATAAATTTTTCGCTTTTCATTTTTTACCTCCTTTCAATACTATTTTTGAGTTTATCATAGTTTTTATAGTTTGTTCTTACTTTTAAATCCTTTTTTAACTTCAATGGGAATTGAAGTATATAATTTAAACACAGAAACTCATTTATTAATCTTTCTATAACTTTGGTACAAATGTTTGGATATTGCACTTTAAAGTCTTTGGTATAAACATTTGTATGAGTAAATACGACGATATGATTTTATCTGTACTTTCAAAAGACGAGATAAAAAGCACAAATCAAGTTTTAGAAGAATTGCAAAAGAAAGCGGATAAAGTAATTAATTGGCACGCACTTTATCAAGTTTTGATGGAACTTCAATCAAAAGGAAAAATTGAAAGATTGCAGAGTAAAGCAGGTTTTTTCTGGAGAAAAAAATAAAACAGCCGACCAACAAAAAACAAGAAAAATATTTGGGTGTAACAAAGTGAAACCTCTTATCGTTTGTTAGACGAAATTTTGAATTTCGTAAGTTTTCTCGTTGGTTCGATAAGAGAAGTATTTTTTTGTTTTTATTTCTGAAAATCCGCAGATTTTCAGCTATCTGTCGCGTAAGCGACTTCGAGCCGACCCCCTAATTTTTCTGAAAGAAAAATATTCGTAATCGTTTTCGAGCCCACCGAGTAATATGTCGCCTAACATCAGAGTTTAGAGAAGTTTTTGCGAAGCAAAAATTTGGGCGAGATTCTGCAAGAATTTCCCTCTAAATCCTTGTTAAATGAGGGTGAGCGAAGCGAAAGGCTGCAAGCCGTCCCCGAGGATTTGCGAAGCAAACCGCAGAGTAATTTTTAGTGGCGTTCAATCAAAAGAGCGAATGCGATACATCAAGAACAAGAATCGAGGGGGACAATCTTTTTTTACTTTTTTTAGGGGAGGGGCTTTAATTATTTTTTAGAATATTTTTTATTTTTGCTAAATCCTCTTTAATTTCAGTTGTCATTTTATTTTTATTTGAAGCATTTTGTTTTAAATCTGCTTTTCCTATTGAAATGTAATGCAATCTTTCAAATCTCCAATTAATCATCCCTATGTAATGATCTATAAAAAATAATTTTAATATTTTATTAGCAAATTGAGAGTTTGAGTATCTATAGGTATCTAAAAAGAATTTCCATTGTTTTTTAGTTAAATCATAGCTATAAAAGAAAAAAACTAAATCTGTTTCTGGATAATCATACCGAACAAATTCCCAATCAATTAATTTTACAGAGTTTTTATCATAAAAAACATTACTTCTTGTAGGATCTCCATGAACCATAGAGAAATATTTTCTTCGATTTAGTAACTTATTATTATTTTCAAAAAATATTTCAATTTTTCCAAATAGTTTAAAATATTCATTCCAAACTTCTTTTGAAACATGATTTTTATATTTTATAATGTTTCTATTATATTTGATTAACTGATTTAACAAATTTTGGTTTTTACTTTCTTTTAATGATATTACTGATTTATTGGAATGTAGTTTTTTATACCATAACGCCATTAATTCAATAAAATTATTATCTACTTGTCTCTCAGGATGTTTTCCTTCAATAAACTCTTCAACCAAATAATCGTTAGGAATTATCTTATTAGAATTATCGAATAGATAAACTTTCGGAGCAAATTTGCCATTTATTTTTTTTAAGAAAATGTATTCATTTTTTAAATTCTTAAATTGATGATTGTTTTCAATTCTTAAAACTAAATTTTCATTCTTTGTTTTCAGAAAGTAACTTTCATTATGGTTGCCTCTAGATAAGAATTTAATTTCTACAAACTCTTCTTTTAGCTTTTTACAAATTTGTTTTATTTGATTGTTATTGATTTTCATTTTAGATACATCTCAAAAAATTCATTTTTATCGCATTTACCTAAAAGTACTTTAAACGGAAATTCCCAATTTTTTCTAAATTCTTCAAATCTTTTGTAATTAAGAGTTCCGTCATGTCTAAAAAATTGCCCCCAATGACCTAAACTATAAAAATCATGTTCATTAAATTCTTCTAAACTATCATTAAATTCTTTAGGCATTAGTTTTTTGAATATATTTAAATTCCACATCCAACTTACACTAAAAAAGAACTTAATTTCAGGATATTTTTCTTTAATCTCATTGGCGATTTCTTTTAATTCTGATTTTCTTAGGTCAAATTGTTCTTCTTTGAAGGGATTTTTTGGTATTACAGCATTAGTAAAATGTAAAGAAACGCCTTCATTATTCCAAATATCATAATTAAAACATCTTTTTTCTTGTTTATGATTACAAATATCTTTAGTATAATCTGAATTTAGAAATAATTCTCTACAAAAATCTAATTTATCAGATTCATCATGTCCAGTTCTAATTTTATTTTCGAATGAATTAATAGTATCATTTAATTTATTTTTTTCGTCGTCTGAGAGATATTTAGTGAATCTTTCTAATCCTGCATAATATTTTAGAATATTATAAAAATTCTTATTATCTTGTTGAAATTTAGATAAGCAAAAATCAACTCTAAGAACAATTAATTCATATTCTGATTTTAATCTTGTTTTATCTAGTTCAATTAAAGTATAATTATTTTCAATTATCTTGATTAAATCTTCCATATTTAAATAAAAAATATTCTTATTTATAATTCTTTCGAGCCCCTCTCCTTTTTTTCTTTTGTTTTGATTGTCCCCCCTTCTACTTTTAGCCACTAAAAATTATTTCACTTAACGTTAGGGATATACGAAGTTTTGCGAAGTGAAACGGAGCAAAATTTGGGTGAAGCCCGAGCTGAGGGCTGAACCGTATATCCCTTGTTATATGACCCGAGCGTAACGCAGTGAAGCGAGAGCGCAGCGGGGTGCGAACGATAGTGAGCAAGTTCACTTTGCCCTGCCGTTATTTCTGACCCACAAATATAGGTCTTTTAGATTTCTTTGTATATTTTTTTAATGTGTAATTATCATATATCTTAACAGCGAAACCAACCTTTTCCATTATAGATTTAATTTCTTCAACTGAAAACATGCCAAGTTCGTGTTCGTCAATTTCAAAGTCAATTTTTCCTTTGTCTTTTATTAACATCAAAAAATTTGCGTTGTGAATATCGGGATTATCTTTTGACGGATTCCATTGACTAATTCTGGCTATCTGTAAATCGTTCTCTGTGTAAGTATCAATAAAACCGCCACTTTTTTTATCTTCTTGTCCTTTGATAAGTCCTAAATCAAAAATTACAATTCCGCCTTTATTCAGAAGTTCATAAAAATTTTTAATTGTTGCTTTCAAATCAGAAATATTCTTGTTGTAATTTATCGCTGTAAATAGGCAAGTTGCCACATCAAATTTTTCTTTTGATTTGAAAGCTTGCATTGAACCTTCTAAAAAAGTGGCGTTTTTTACTTTAGATTTTGCAATTTTTAACATTCCAGAATTAAGGTCAACACCTGTAACTTTGAATCCGTCATCAGCAAACTTTTTGGCATGTGTTCCAGTGCCACAAGCCATATCAAGCAAATTTTTTCCTTTGACTTTGAAATTGTTTATTACTGAGTTGACAAAGGCGACTTCTTCGTCATACTTTTTTTTCGAATATACCTTGTCGTAGAACTTGGCATATTTTTTATAAAGTTGTTCTTTTGGCATGTTATTTATGATAAGAAATTAAATCTTTATAATGGTTTCGCTGTTAGGCAGGGCAAAGTGAATTTCATATAACATCAGGGATATACGAAGTTTTTCTGGAACGAAGTGGAAGAAAAATTTGGGTGAAGCC
>CAYLIL010000072.1:0-5253 GCA_964384045.1 uncultured Methanosarcinales archaeon | reverse complement strand
TTTCAAAGATGGAGATGACACCCCAATTGATGAATCAGCATTAAATGCACTTGATTGCATAGTAAGAATTAGAGGAACAGGTATAACGGGCTCATCTGATAGAACAATCCACGTTAATGAAACAAATGGAAACCATGTTGAATTTACAAGAAAAAAATCTTTAAAAATAAGAGAAATTGATTGTAGTAAAGTTGAATCATATATAAGAAACAACATGCCCAAAGGAAGATATTTTATTCATATAGGTTTACTTGAAGGCAAAAACTATTATGATTCTTCATTAGTAATTATTGAGAATACTAAGGTAGAGTCTAAACCAGAAACAGAGCCAGAAACAAATAATATTTTACCCTTAATTTGTGTTGAAGGAAAAGAAAATCACAAAACTAGCCTTACACCAAATAATCCACCAGGATTCACAAATAATCATGGCCATTTCTTAATTCATAATTGTGATAATTCTCATAGGTCTAACTTTCCAGAAAATATACCTAAAGAATTTACTTTAAGTATTAAAATTTACAATAAACATGGAGAATACACAAATCCTTCATTAGCTACAGCAAAATGGAAAATTCATGATGGTGGAACCCATGAGTTAGCTTTAAAGGATACTAGAAATTATCCATTAATAAAAATTAAAGATATAACTCAAATTGATTGTGGAGGCATAGTTAATCATATTAAAAGCAATACTGCACCTTGTGGTAACTACCATATAATTATTAAATTAAATGATGGTAGAACAGAATATGATGCAGCAAGAATTAATTTTAGAAAAACACCACTCCACTTACATGCACCAATTATAAGTTTAAAGAAAACTAAACGTTATCTTCACTCTTCAAATTACCACAAAACAGGTGAAATAATTTTTTCAATAATAGATGCAAATAAAAAAGATCAACATTTATATTCACCAATACCAAGTAAGTTATTTGTTGGAATTTATTTAGCAATTGAAAATAAGAAAGACACTAGAAATGTATCTACACCATCTTCAAGCCCAGTTAATTGGGGCATTCTTTCAAAAGCTCAAAAAAAACCAAGACAAGAATTCCCCTATGGCCAGCATGCGCCAACTAATTTTGAGATAGCACCTCTACGAAAGTTAAGATTTATTTGTCTTAGAACAAGTGGACGTTTCCCTTACTTTAGCCTAAGAGAATTCTTAACTAAATATAAAATCTATCATCATGCAGTTGTAGTTTATGCTGTTTTAATAAGGCCTAATGCACATGGAGGAATAGATAATTCAGAACTGGATGCACAACTTAACTTAATGATAAGTGATCCAGATAAGTTAAGATATAATGCAGAAAATAATCCAGGTGCAAGAGTAATTTATGATTTTGATAGTATAAAAGTTGACCCAAAAGACATATTAAAAGAACACATTAAAAAATACTTAAAAATAAAACACGAAGCTAAGCAAATACAACACAATGAAGCAACACATATAAGCTTAGCAACTACTTACTGGAAAAAGAATAATGTATTAGATCATCTGAAAACAATTCAAAAACACATTGGAACTTTTAGAGATTTACTCAATCATGATTTTAAGTTACTAAGTGCTACTGATAAAAGAACATTTGAACCCATATTAGATTTAATAAATCAATTCTTGAATAATCTTCAGCCACTTAATCTTAAAGCGAGTGGATGGATAAAAAACATACACAATAAATTAATTAATGGGTTCAGTAAAAAAGAGATAGAAAACATTAATGCATTTTTAAAACCAAGTAGGCCTAAAGAAGATTTCCATAAAAATGATATTGGTCCTGCAGACATTTATGATTTTATATTAATGATGGATGAAAAAATACCACACTATAAATAAAATGGGAGAAAAAGCAAAAGCAGCAAAACAATTATTTTTTCAAAGGAATTCAATAGCGTTAGCTAAAAGAATGAAACATTACCCTAAAATATGCTATAAAAGATCAAAGAAAATTGATAAACAGATTTTAGGGCTGAAAGAGATTGTAGAAACAAGGGAGTGTGATTTAATAAATAAAGCATTTATCACATTGTTCAAAGATTTAATTGCTTTAACAACATTGCTTAACAGAGAATATCTATATTGTGCAGTTATACAAAAAAGATTAATACATAACCTCAATAATATTATTAAAGAAATAACTAGTATGGTGAAAACTTTAGATAAATCCGAACTTGCTGTGGAAGATCTAAAAAATGTTTTCCCAGTATTAAATAAAGAAATCCTCAAATTTGAAGATGCTATAGCTTTCATAGAAAATATGATAACTACCCAAATGGAAGAAGCAAGGCATTTAAGAAAAGAACATCAAACATTTAAAGAAAAAAATGGAGTTTTTGTTACAGAAAAAAAGAACTTACATATTTTAAGGGATAAAGCTATTGAACTAAAGCAAAAATTAAAATTAGAAAAATTTGAAGAAAAAGAGATTAAAAACATACCACATGAATTAAAATTAGCACTAAAACAAGAAAAAAATACTAAAAAAGTTGTTGAAGTCTTACAAAAACTAACTCAAATGATTGATAAAGAATCCAAAACAATTGCTTTAGAAATAAAAGATATACAAACAATACAAGATTTAAGTGTTAAAGCATACTTTGAAGCATTGGATGACGTAAATAATGTAACACGATACTTTAATTGGCTTAAGAATTTTAATGATCCTGCACCTTACCCTCATGAATTCATAAAAGAAATAGAAAAAATGTATGAAAAATTAAAAGAAGCGATTACAGAAGATGAAAAATTTGAATATTATGTTGAAAGATTTTTATTAGGTAAAGCTAAAGATTTAAAACCAAATAGTATGGATCTTAAAAAAATAATGTAACGAGGTAAATGAAAATGTGGGAAGGAAGAAAAAGTTTTACATCATTGATATTTGCAATAGTAATGTTAGTATTGGGTATTGTTCCTTTATTAAATTATTTTAATTTAATAAGTTGGAATATTAATTTTATGTTAACACCATTAGGAGCATTTCTAACATATGTGCTAGCTGCTGGTGCACTATTCTTAATTATAGACAGTTTTATGGAAGGCCTTGATGAGCCACAAGGAAGACTAGCATTCTTCGTAGGAATATTATTACTTATAATTGGTTTACTTCCTGTTATAGGAATTATGATTCCTTTTGTAAGTGGTATATTAACACCTATGGTGTATTATTTCTTATTCACAATAGAAGGAATATTCTTACTAATTGACTCATTTTTAATGTAGTTTTTCCAATGAAAAAATGCCAATAATTTTATTATTGAGCATTTATCTTTTTCTTTTTTTTATTATAAACAATGCAACTACACCAAGAATAAACATTCCTAAAGAAAATAGTTGTCCTGTTCCTAAACCAAGAAAAACATGAGGATCCTCTCTGTAAAAAGTCACTAAGAACCTTAGTAAACCATATAATGTAATAAATGTAAAGAAAACAATACCATGTTTTTTATTTTTAGTTTTCTTTAAGAAATTATATTGAACAACCAAAATAAATCCAATAAATAAATTCTTTACTGCTTCATAGATTTGGCTAGGATGCCTACATCCTTCAATACCATAATTAGAGTAATCAATGCAATACCATGCATTATTCTTCATTACAGAGCCTATAAGCTCGTGATTAATGAAATTAGCTATCCTACCAAAGAATAAAATGAATGCAGCAGGAATAGCAAGAATATCTGCTAGTTCTAAGAGATTAATCTTATATTTCTTGCAAAAGAAATAACACATTATTAAAACACCAATTAATGCTCCATGAAAAGACATTCCACCTTTCCAAATAGCAAAGATATCTAACAGATTTAAAGAATAATGAGCAAGATTATAAAATAAAACCTCACCTAACCTTCCACCAAGAATAACAGATACAATCAACCAGATTGTAAAGTTATCAACTAAATCAACAGTCAAGTTTTTTATTTTATTATTCTTTGCAAACCATTTTAGAATAAAATAAACTGCAAGAAATCCTATTGCATAAACTAAACCATAATATCTTATTGCAAAATTATTAGATATTTGCAATAAAACTGGATTTATATTATGAATTAACATTTTATATTATTGCTAAAGTTATTAATATTATAAAAATGTATCTAAATAGCTTACCTAGAATAACCCAGAATGAAAAAATCTTAATATCCAAGTCAAAAATACCAGGGATAACACATAATGGATCACCTATTATTGGAACCCATGAAAAGAATAGAATTGGTGCACCATATTTTAAATAAACTTTTTCTACTTTTTTCTGAGTTTTTTGATTTATTTTTATATGTTTAGAGAATAGAAATTTATTCCCATATTTACCAACATAATAATTAGATAATGAACCCAAATAATTACCAAGTGTTGCAAATAGTAAGATTAACCAAATGTTGTATCCTAAAGTAATCATTAGAACAACAAATATTTCAGAACCAAGAGGGAATAAACTGCTAGATAATGCACATACAACAAAGATTCCAGCATATCCATAACTATATATTAGATTTTCAAACATTTTCTCTTAAAATAAGATGAGCCCAAGGAGATTAGCGAACCAAAGCTTTGGTAAGCTTTGATGCAAACCCTACGACATTCGTAAACAAAGTTTACTCAGTCCTATAAACACAAATGAGCCCAAGGAGATTCGAACTCCTGTCTACCGGTCCGAAGCCGATTGCACTGTCCAGGCTATGCTATGGGCCCAAAAATCATCTTATTAAGTAGTTTATGCATCTTAATTTAAATAGTTAACTAATAGAATACATAATAAAAGAATAAATAATTTATTTACGAAGTAAAGTTATTTCTATTGTAGATACCCTAACTTCCCTACCTTCTTTATTTTTAAAGTCTTCAGAGTCAATCTTAATTTCACCAATTTTAAGCTGATCTTTTAAGAATCTCTTTAATGCTACTTCAGATACATCAACTGCTCTACTGATAAACTTGCCTCTTGCTTTCACAATGACACTATCAGCATTTCTTGTTGTAAATTGCATTACTACTGCTGTTACATAATTCATAAAAGGTTTTTCTCCGATAAAGATTGAATTATCTTTTCCTTCCATTTTATTACCTCCTGCTCACTAGTAATTAATTTTGTCGTGTCTTTTTAATCTACTCATATATCCTGCTACTACATTTCTTAGCTTTTTTGAAGTAATATCAGTATTTTTTTCAACTACTTTCTTATTTTCATTAAAGTCTTCTTTAACTTTATCTTTATGTTTAACCATAATTTCTTTAGTAGTTCT
>CAYLIL010000071.1:0-5343 GCA_964384045.1 uncultured Methanosarcinales archaeon | reverse complement strand
TACAAATTTATTTCTTTTATTAAATGCTTATTTAATATGTGCTTATAATCTTTAAATCCGCCAATTAATCTATAAGGATTATAACCTAATAATTCTAATAAGTTAGATAAAATACCACTTCTAAGTCCTCCACGAGAACAATAAATAACTAACTGCTTATTTTTAAGATTTTGTTTTAGAAACTCATCTATTTTACTCAAGTATAGATCTATTCTAGGTATTAATAACTCCCAACCTTTTTCTATTGCAAAAGATTGCCCTTTTTCTTTAAATAAAGTTCCGATAATCACTCTTTCTTCATTATTTTGTATTGGAAAATTATAAGAATCAAGTATTTTAAATTTATTAAATTCCTTATCTGTTCTTGCATCAATAATTAGTAATTTATCTTGCAATCTTAACTCTTCAAAATCATCTGCTAAAATTTCCTTCTCTGGTTTCTTGAAAGTAAAAGTTTTACTCCTAAGTTTATCAAGGTTTAATTTAATCATAATATAGATAAATCCTTGTTGTTTAATAAACGTTTTGGAGTGAAAGACTAGTCATTTTTATTATTACTGAATAATCCGGAAATCTTACAGAAAAATAAAGCAATCCTTATTAAGATAGTTCTATTATTATTAAATATGAAATATTATGTAGACACATGTATATGGTTAAATTACTTCAAGAAAGAAGTTAGAAATAATGTTAAATACTGGGAAATAACCAAAAACTTTCTTAATTTTGTAATACAATCAAAATCAAAGATTATTGTTTCAACTATAGTTATTAAAGAACTAAAATTTAAACTTGGTGCAAAATTTAATATTATCCTTGAGAATCTCAGAAAAGATGATTCAATTATATTGATTAGCACAACTAGTCAAGATTATCAATTAGCAAGACAACTAGAAAGAATTAACAATTTTAAACTAAGTTTTTATGACTTCTTGCATATTGCAATTTGTAAAAGATTAAATATATCCTTAATAACAAGAGATAAAGATTTAATAAAGATTGGAACTTATTATATTGAAATAAATAAACCCGAGGATTTAATCTAACAACTTATTAATTTTTTTAATATCATTGAAAGTTTTAATTTGTTTTGATAATTTTTTTCTAATTCCTCTAACCTCTTTAACAGAATCTTTATTATTAGGCATAATTCCCATCATTCTATCTAAAATAAGTTTTCTAACAGCATCTCTTACAACATCTGACCTACTCGAATAAAGCCCAGATTCAACCAATAAATCTACTAAATTAAGAATTTTTGAACTTAATCTTATTTGTAGTGTGTCCATTACCATAGTAATTGTGTAATAATCACTAATATTTATATATTTTTTGGTAATTCCCCGAAGATTCTATTAATTAAACCTTAAACTTGATAATTCTATACAACTAACTTACACTTTTATTATCATGGCAATAAGAGATAAGAATATGATTAAAGTCTTAAAACATATAAAAATACAAAAGTAATTTAAAAAAAAGAATAAAAACTCACTCAAGCTTAATAGCCGGTTTCGCAGGGAATGCAGCAGAAGCTTTACTGTCTTTTGCAGAATCTTCGTCTATAATATCAAGCTCACAGTTGAATGCAAATTTGATATGTGCAAGATTCTCATTAAGCCAAGCTTTTTCTTGCTCTTTACTTAAAGAAATTACTGGAAGTTTACTTGAATCTTTTAGAATCTTAGGAATAAGCTTAGTAACATTTTGCCCTTGTTTCTTTAAATCAGTTGACATAATAGCCTTAATTATTTCAGAACCATTACGTGTTTTTTCAAGTTGTTGTTTCATTATATTAACAAATTCATATTTCCAATCTGCACTCAAGAATAATGTAACTTTATTGATTTTGTCTATTTTTGCAAAGCCTTTAACTTTGTTTATGTCATTAATTATCTCTTTAATGTAATCTTCTTCAAATTCTGCTGCTTCATCAATTAATGATTCATCATATAAAGGCCATTTTTCTAAAGAAACAAAATTATTTTCTTTATTAAGAATTTCCCATATTTCTTCTGCTAAATGAGGTGCAAATGGACTAATTATTAAAGATAATTTCTCAACTATTTCTTTTATAATTTTATTATTATAATCTTTTTCTTTGTAACGATAAACAGCATTTACAAATTCTATTAACGCACCAATTGCAAGATTTGGTTTAATATCTTGAATTTTTTCTGTTACAATTTTTATTGTTCTATTTAATTTTGATATTATTCTCTTGTCTGCAATAGTTTCATTATCTCTTGATTTATCCTCTAATAATTCAATAAGGCCATAAACTTTTTGTAAGAGCCTGTAAGAGCCTTCAACACTTTCATCAGACCATTCAAATTCTTTTTCTGGCATAGCCATAAATAAAATAAATACTCTTACAGTATCTGAACCATATTTATTAATCATTTCAATAGGATCAACAGTATTGCCTAATGACTTAGACATTTTAGCACCATCTTTATTAATCATACCTTGAGTTAATAATCTCTTGAATGGCTCATCAAAATTAATTAATCCAAGGTCTCTGATAACTTTAGTAAAAAATCTTGCATACAACAAGTGTAAGATTGCATGTTCTATTCCCCCAATGTATTGGTCAACAGGCATCCAGTAATTAGCTTTTTCTTTGCTAAATATTTCTTTATCATTTGTTGCATCAGTAAATCTTAAGAAATACCATGAACTATCAAAGAAAGTATCCATTGTATCTGTTTCTCTTTTTGCATCTGCATTGCATTTAGGGCATTTACAATTAATAAAAGTCTTACTTGACAAAATAGGGTTGCCCTGACCTGTAAATTCAACATCTGTTGGTAATTCTAAAGGAAGGTTTTCTTCTTTTTCTGGAACAATACCACACTTATCACAATAAATAATTGGAATAGGAGTCCCCCAATATCTTTGACGAGAAACAAGCCAATCTCTTAATCTGTAATTAATTGTTTTCTTTCCATAATTATTTTTTTCAATCCAATTAGCCATATTTGGTAAAGCTTCTCTGTTATTTAATCCAGAGAACTCTCCTGAATTAAATAAGACTCCATCATTAACAAATGCTTCTGAAGCTTTACTAGCATCAATCGGTTGACCATTTTCTGATATAACAAATTTTAGAGGAATATTATATTTATGTGCAAATTCAAAATCCCTTTGGTCATGTGCATCAGCCATAACAATTCCTGTTCCATACATTAATGCAAAATTTGCAATATATATTGGGATTTTTTCATTATTAACAGGATTAATAGCATACTTTCCTAGAAAACAACCTATTTTATCTTTACCATTAAGTGTTGTTCTTTCGATTTCAGTTTGTTTTTTTATTTGAGAAATAATTTCATTAGTTTGTTTTTCAAATTGCGTTTCTTTAATAAGATCTTGCACAATAGGATGTTCTGGAGCAATAACAATAAATGTTACACTATAAATTGTATCGCATCTTGTTGTATATGCAGGAAGATTTATTTCTGAATTCTCAACTTTAAAATTAATTTCAACACCTTCACTTCTACCAATCCAGTTTTTCTGCATAGTTTTAACACGCTCAGGCCAATCTTCTAACTTATCAATACTTTCAAGTAATTCATCAGCATAATTTTTAATTTTAAGATACCATTGATCTAGTGGTTTTTGTTCAACTTCCGATTTACATCTCCAACATTTACCATTTTCAACTTGCTCATTAGCAAGAACAGTTTCACATGAAGGACACCAATTAATTATCCCTGCTTTTTTGTAAGCTAAACCTTTCTTGAACATTTGAATAAATAACCATTGATTCCATTTGTAATAATCAGGATTAGAAGTCGCTAATTCTTTTGACCAATCATAACTAATACCTAACATTTTAAATTGTTCTTTTATTCCATTAATTTTATCAGCTGTTAATTCTGCTGGAGGAATACCTTCTTTGATTGCAGCATTTTCAGCAGGCAAACCAAAAGAATCAAAGCCCATTGGGTAAAGAACATTAAAACCATTCATTCTTTTAAATCTAGAAAAGCAATCACCAATACTATAATTTCTTACATGGCCCATATGCATGTAACCAGATGGGTAAGGAAACATCTCTAAGCAATAGAATTTTTTCTTATTTGAATCAATAACAGATTTAAATATATCTTTATCAACCCATTTCTTTTGCCATTTTTCTTGTATTTCCTTGAATGGTTTCTTTTCCATAATCTTAAGATATAATAAAGCCTTTTTAAAAGTTTTTATATACAGTTTATACTTATTAAAAACCTTTATAAAGTATAATTAAAAGAATATATGTGAGGGTATGATGAGTAAGAAAACTCGAAAAGAGGGAGATAAGGTGAAGAAGTTTCTTAAGAAAGGACAAAATTGGTCTATGGATTTAATTTTAGGTATAGTAGTATTCTTGCTTATTCTAGGTGTATTCTATATGCTTGTAACAGAAAATTCAACTGTTGATATTGATGGTTACAAAGCTAAAGGCAATAAAATAATGAATTATTTTGATTCAGGAAGAAGTAGTTCAGATCACGCTATCATAAATGATAATGAAATTAATATGACTAAACTAGAAGAATTATATAATAATCCTAATGCTTATGATGAAATTAAAGCAGATATGGGCTTAGTTGGAGACTTTTGTATTGTATTAGAAGATTCAAATGGTAGAATAGTAGTTGTGAGTGATAATTTTGTTGTTGGCAAATCTTTTTACGGATTTGGTGGTTCTAGCCTTAATCTAAGCAATTGCTTATGTGGTCAATCTTGTTAGTTCCATAATTATAAAATGATAAAACAAACTGAGTTAATAATTGATGCTTCAACAAAGTTATTTAAAGTTGAAGTAATCAAGGATAAGAATATTCTTGGACCAATTGATTATGGTATTACTAAATTCAATGAAGATAAAAATAATTTCTGTTTTGGTAAAGGAATTCTCGCTGGCTCTAAAATTCCCGGTACAAAAAGATTAATGTTCACTGGTTTATCACCATTATGGGAACATTTCTATATTTCTACTATGGGTGGTGCATCTAATGTATTTAATTATTTAGGATTAAACTATGTTAATATTAAAAGAAAATGTAGTGAGGTTTCTATTTTAGAGATTAAAAGAGAAAGAACAAAATTAACAGTTTCATTTTATCCATTAGATTTAGAAAAAATATGGGCAGGTTATAAAAATGAAATTGGAATTTATGCTCTACAACAATATGTTTATGATACTTATGGTAAAAATTTCAAAACTTGTCGTGTTTTAGCAACAGGTCCAGCTGCACTCAGAACAAGAATGGGCGCAATTGCCTCTGCACCAATTGAAAAGGGAAAAATAACTCCTGTTGATTGTTGGGCAGGTAGAGGAGGAAT
>CAYLIL010000070.1:0-5371 GCA_964384045.1 uncultured Methanosarcinales archaeon | reverse complement strand
TTATGACACACCTGCACAAAAATATTTAGGTGTCAACCCAATGTAGGATAGCATAATTCTTTTTTTCTTAATTAAATTTATAAAGACTGAATTCTATATTGTGGTTTAGTGTAATTGTTAATGTTTGAGGTGTGTAAATTGGCTGCAAAAAAGAAGAAGACTTCTTCTAAAAAAAAGAAGTTTGATATAAAAGAATTGCTTGAATATGGTTTAGAAATTTTAAAAAACATAGTTTTTCCAAGTCTTCTAAATGGATTAAAAGAGAAAATTCATCATGAAGTTGATTATATAACTAAAAAGATAGAACATAAAGCAAACAAGATAATCACAAACGCAGTTACACAGCTTATTTACATGTTTTTGATATTGCTTGCTTCAGTTTTCTTAGTGTTGGGGGTTTATTACATATTTGTAGATATATTAGTTTTACCACGTGCATTCACACTCTTAGGTTTAGGTTTGATACTTATCATTTTGGTTCTGATCCTAAGACCAAAATTAAAAATAGAATAAATAATGAGGTCGATAAAAAATGGCAGCAAAGAAAAAAGTTGTAAGAAAAAAAGCTACTAAAAAAAGAGTAGCAAAAAAAAGAGTAGTAAAGAGAAAAGCACCTGCAAAAAAGAAAACACTAAAATCAAAAGTTGCAGCTGCAAAAAAGAAAGCTATTGCTTATGAGAAAAAAGCTATTGCCGAACTTAAAAAAGCTAAGTTAAAGATGAAGAAAGCTGAAACTGATGTTAAAAAATATGTTAAAACACATCCAGAAAAAGCAGCTTTAATCGCAGCTGGCTTAGGTGCAGCTATTGGAGCAGCAATTACTCTTGCAGCTAGAAAACCTGCAAAGAAGAAGAAAAAGAAGAAATAGTTTCTTTTTTTGTTTTTATTTTTCTGTGCCAATAACTTAATAAGTTATTGAGCATTTTTTTTATTTTAAATTCTCCACATATGTAATTCTCGTTCTAGTTGACCACTACAAGAATAAACTATTGTGTTAGGATCTACTACTGGTTTATCTTTTGTTGCAACATAATTTTCTAAAGGTAAATATGCTTTTGCAGGAAGTCCTCTTCTGCCTGTTCTCATAAGGAATTCTGCTTGGTCTTCTATTACATAATTTAATAAAACTTTTTTCTTTTTCTTGCCAATAGTTACAATTTGAGGAAGTTTTGATTCTAATCCTGCTAAAGAGACTCCTGTTTCAATTGCTAAGTAATTATTATCCTTATTATCTTCGTTCATTTTCAACCTCCCTCAGAAATAGCTGAGGCTATATCTTACCTCTTTATATAAATAGAAATACTACTTAGTTTAAAAATATTCTGAAGATAAATAAAAAGAAATAAAACTAATTCTCTAAATAATGCATAACTTCATCTGCAGACTTATCTTCATGTATGATTTCTCGAAGAGCCTTGCTGAGTGCAAAAGGATTATCTGATTGCCAAACATTTCTACCAACTGCAATCCCAGACGAACCTGTTTTCATGATTTCTGCAGTCATCTTTAAGAAATCTATATTTGATCTTTTATTTCCGCCTGCAACAACTACTTTAGTCAAACCTGCATTCTTGACAACCCACTCAAAACCTTTAGGATCATCGTTATATTTTATTTTAACAATATCTGCACCTAACTCTAAACCAATACGCGCGCTGTATGCAAGAATTTCTGTTGATAATTCATTTTTGATTGCTTCTCCTCGTGGATACATCCAAGCAATAACTGGAATGCCTAAATTATGAGCTTCTTCAACTACTCTTCCAAATGTTTCAAACATTTCAGGCTCTTGTTTGCTACCATCATAGATAACAAAGCCAACTGCTTTAGCTCCTAGTTGAACTGCTCTTTTAACACTGCATATTTGCTTTGCAATAGGGCTAATATGTGTAAGAGAGCTTTTACTATTGAGTTTAATAATTAAAGGAATCTCCTTGTAAGCTCCATGATAATATTTTTCTGCAACACCATGTTCAAGAATTATTCCATCATACTTTCCTTCTAAAGCAATATCTAGAATATATTTAGGATCAACATTTTTAAGATTAAAATCTTTTGGACCATGTTCTAAGCCTTGGTCATATGCTAAGAATAGAGCTTTACCGTTAGTCATTATATTACTTAATCTAGGGATTATCATTCTACACCTCTTTGTTGATAAATGTCTTTTCGTTATTTATATAGTTTGTTGTTAATTAGGTTTGTCCTAAATGAGTTTGTGTATACTATCTTAAGGCGAACTGATTATTATTGCATAATTTAGTGCGTTGTCGGGGGATGCTCCATACGGGACGACAGCACCTTAAAAGATAACATTGATTCAGTGAGAGGTAGTATACAAATTCATTTATTTTGGGAAAACCCTGTAAATTTGAATAGATTTATAATTATGCTAGTTTTCTTTATTATTATGTTTTGCTCAAAGTGTAAATGTTTAATGAAGCCTAAGAAAACTGATTCTAAAGTAGTTATGTTTTGTGATTCATGTAATATTTCTTCTGATTCAGTTAGTGGAGTATCAAGTGAGAAATTTGATTTTGTAAAAAAAGAAGTAGAGATTGCAGATGATACTAATGTTTTTGCAACTGAGAACCATGTTTGTAAGAAATGTGGGCATAATAAAGCTCAACTTATTGAGAAGGGCGCATTTTATTCAGATGAAGAAACCGCTATTCTTTTTAGATGTGGTAAGTGTGGCCATACAGAATTAGTTACTAAACCGACTGGTTGATAATAAAATAAAAAATGCTCAATAAACATATTGTTTATTGGCACCGCTTAACTGGAATTAAAATTTAAAACTTTCAGCTATATTTCCAAGTAAAAATAATGGTTTCTTCTTACCTGATAGAGCATTAATCCAACCTATTAACCAAATTATAAATAATAAGAATCCTAAAACTCCAGTTATAATTCCGCCAATAATTGGTATCCATCCAATAACTAAACCTACTATTTCTAAAATAACTGCTACAATAAATATTAGTAATCCTTGTTTTGCATAGTACATTACATATTTATTTTTCTCTTTACTAATATTGCAATTATAAAACCAATAATTGTTAAGAATACTCCTAGAAAAGCAAATACTTTTCCATCTTTAATTTCATTTTTTGCCATTTATACACCCTCTTTTTATTTAATCATTTTCTACTCTTGGTGCTAAGATAAATACCAATTGTAGTTTGTTAAGAACTTTATATTCAAGTCTCAATGGATAATCATTTGAGAATTGCATTGTAGCTTGTGGTGCAAGTTTTGCTCCCTGAATCATTTTCTTAAGGTATTCAATAGAATACTTGCTTTTAAGTTTTTTATCAGCCACAATCTTTGTATGTTCGTCTGCAGAAATTTCCACATTTGCTTTACTCATGTCGCCTTTGCTTGAAACTTTAAGTGTTTGATTTTCAACTTCTAAGTTAACGCTTTCGCCAACAATATCCATATCTTCAATAGCTTCAGTTAAAACTGATGAGTTAGTTACAATTGTTGCATCAAAATTTAATGAAGGGATTTTTTTATCTGAATCTTCAACATCAATTAATGGTAAAGTAAAAGTTTTAGTGCTCTTACCTTTCATTATAAATCTTATATTTCCTTCTCCAAGCTCTAATGTAATTTTACAATTTGTTGCTCTTCTAAGAACTTGCTTAACATTATTTAAGTTTAAAGAAATAACTTGTTCTTCTTTAACATCGTATTCTTCAAAGCAACTGCTTAATAACTTAAATGTCACCATTGCAACACTTGCAGGATCCATTGCGATTAATTCTAAAGAATCAGGTGTGATTTTAAATTGAGCTTCAGTAACAAGGTCTGCGATTATAGATATACTATCTTTTAATAATTTTGGTTCAGCTAGTGTTAATTTCATCATTTATACCCCCATGATATAATAATATAGATAAATTTATACCCATATATAAAGATTTCTATATATTATAGTATAATATATTAATGTGGGAGAAGGGTTTTGCTCTCAAAAAGTGAGCTTTTTGGTGCCTCAAGCATAGCTTTACGGAACTTCGTTCGAAACCTAATTTATTTAAAGAATAATATGTGGGAGAAGGGTTTCGAACCCCTGTAAGCACTAAGCTATTGGATTTTGAGTCCAACCCGTTTGACCACTCCGGCACTCCCACTTAATAAGTAATGTTTATTTCATTTATAACTAACTATTTCATCTGAAATGAACTCAATCTTAACTCCTGCACTCTTGAACATCTCTTCAGATTCTTTTCCTTTATGATATTTTTTTGCACAAACAACTCTTTTTATACCACAATTAATAATCATCATAGCACAAGTTCTGCAAGGCGTCATTTTAACATAAATTGTTGCTCCTTCAAGAGAAGTTCCTAGTTTTGCAGCTTGACATATTGCATTTTGTTCAGCATGAATAGTTCTAAGGCAATGCTTAGACTCTGTTTCATCTTCATTTTTTATTGTTTTTATTAAATGGCCAACATCATCACAATGAGGTAACCCTTTTGCTGAACCAACATAGCCAGTGCAAAGAAGATGTTTATTTTTCACAATAACACAACTAGCTTTTCCTCTATCACATGTTGCTCTTTCTGCAATTACTTCTAGTAATTTAAGAAAATACTCGTCCCAATTTGGTCTTTTAGTTTTTTCAGTCATTTTATAATTGTTACTTTACTATCCTTTATATTATTTGTCAATTTTTTTACAATAACTTTAAAAATAAACTAAGGTTCATAGCATATAAACTTGTTTTATGGGGACGTAGTATAATCTGGCTAGAATAGACGGCTCCAAACCGTCGGATGGGGGTTCAAATCCCTCCGTCCCCATTTTTAATATAATCATTTTGGGTCCTTTTGGGATTTGAACGGAGTTCATCTGTTAGGATGTGCCAGAAATCTTGATTTATGAGTACGAATTCCTTTGTTCCCATTTTTTCATAAATTTTTTAAATTTAAGTAAAACTTATAAATAATATAATCTAAAATAATTTTATATTCGGGGTGTTACTATAATGGCAAATTCAGATTTTAATCTTGAAATGGATACTTATTTAAGAAAAGTTAAGAAGAAAAGAACAGATCCTGTTGATTATTCTTCTGGCAGAGCAAAGATATCAAGTAGTGATATAAATAATATTAATAATGCTTCTGACGATGAGATCGTTGTAGAAGAGAAACAAGAAGGCGGATTCTTAAAGTTCTTTATTAAATTATTTCATAGAAATAGAGCAACTAATCTAATGGAGTTAGAAGAAGAATACGAAGCAGATGTTCCTATTGAAGAAGTTCCACAATTAGTAGAAGAAGTTAATGAGGAATTTGATGAAGGTTTTGTAGATAATAATAGTAAAAGCTTATTTGAAGCTCTTTTTGGTTGGATG
>CAYLIL010000069.1:0-5474 GCA_964384045.1 uncultured Methanosarcinales archaeon | reverse complement strand
TGTGTAAAAGCTAATGGGAGTATATCCATTATATCAAAAAAAGGATTGTAAGGAATTACAATATTTGTTTCTTCAGTCACAATATCAATTCCATCAATTTCTTCTTTCCATAAAAATTTATTATTCTCATAACCTAATGCATTAAAAACAGCAAAAGAATGATTAGCACTTAAATTATAAGGATCCTCTACAGAGGCATTATTATTACCAATTAATGCGTAATTGTTTGAGCCTATTGCAACTGCTTTTGGCAAATCTCTTACAAGAATTTTTATACTTTGCCAATCCCTTAATCCTTGTTCATCCCAAATTGCAATAGTTACATTATGATAACCAAGCTCACCATATTTAACATGATAACTCGCATTTTGTTCTGTTAAAAGATACCTTGAAGATTGAGTCCAATTTCTTGTTTGATTTTGATAAGTTTGAATGCAACAGCTATAATTTGTTTGAGTATCCCATCCACCAAGACTATACCATTTAGTTTTATTAAAAACAGTATAATAATCTTCTCTCCAACCAGAATAATGATATTCTTGTATTGTATCATTATCTGGATCATAACCAACGGGATTAAGTAAAATTGTTTGATTCTCAAAAACAATAAAATCAATTAATTCATTAGGATGATAACTTATATAATCTAAAGCAGGCCTTCTATTCTCAATCATAAATTGAAACATCATTGGTTTACCATTAATTTGAGTAGCATTATCAACTATTACTACAAGATCATCAAAAGTTGTTGCAGGATTATTATCAATATTTGGAACTTTATGAACACTTATTTGAGAATCATAACATCTTGAACGATCAGACATTCTACAACTAAAATAAGGTGATATACCAAAAATAGATTTGTAGCTTAAAGGATCAAAAAATAAATCAAAAGATTCATATTTTAATATAGTGTGAGCTAATCGATATATTTTTGCTAAACGATTATTTCTATTAGTATTAAAATTTAATATTTGAGTTACAGGTTGACCTTGTCTCCAAATCATTGTTATTGGATAATCTAAAGTTAATGTTATTTTATCAACACCAAACTTTATATCCGCAGTGACATTGCCTTCTTCAATTGTATAAGGAGTAAGTGATTCAAAATATGTAAAATTTACACATTCTTTAACATGACTCTCAATATAGTTCTCTAATTGTTTTTGTATTGAAATATCTGCACCATCTGTGTTATCAAAGATATAAGAATCATATTTGCATTCAGAATATTCTTCACATAATTTTGGAAGATGATTCTCACCATAAAATCCTTCAATTAATGGAGCGTATATATTTCCTAAGTAATTATTAAATCCATTTAACTCACCAAGAGTTCTGAAAGGAGTTGGATACAAAGGAGGATTAGCATATGCACCAGGAATATAAAGTGGGCTATCTATATTTTCAGAAATAAACATTGCATAACTGACATTAACTAATTTATCTTTTTCTTCATCTTCATAAGGGTTATTTGCAATTGGTAAAGATTTAAGATTTATTTCAACATAAGTATTATCATTGGGAATGGCAAGGTTTTCTTCAACAAATTGATCATTATAAAGAACACCACCTTGCATAGTTATTTTCTCAAGACCATCATCAAACACAGCATTTGCACAAGATAAAGTGTATTGATGGATAGTTGAAGTTTCAATAAAAGAATTTATGGCTTGTTTTGCTTCTTTTCTTACTTGGGTTGTTTTTACACTTTTAACAGTAAACAACAAGATCATAAAGACAACTAAGATAACTAAACCTAGGATAAAAAATACTGTAAGCTGAGATTTTCTACTTTTTAATGATTTATAGCTTGAAAACATGTATTCACACACTCTTTTTTATACTATTGGCGGGGATTGTGAAACCATTTGTGTCTGCGCCATTGTTTACCTTGTTTACGAAGTAAATAATGGCAAGGCCAGGCGAGGCAAACTTAGCAACCTTACAAAGTGAGGTGCTTAAGTCTGATGAGTAACATATTGTTTCATAATTGCCGCTATTACCAAAGACAAGTAGCATTAAAAACACTCTTTTTATTAATATTACGGGTTATATATATAAAATTTTTTAAATTATCTTTTATTTAATATAAATAATGCTTAAAAAAACAAAAAGAAGTTTATGGCCAGAAACAATGATGCTGCTACTATTTTTAGTAGTTCTAACAATAAAAATTATTATTTCATTTCAAAATACTAGTTTAAATCACGAATCATACTATCATCTATCTCAAGCAAAGACAATCTTAGAGCAAGGCAAACCAGATATGCAAAGTTACATCTATGACAATTCAGCAGTACCAATTGTTGATTATGCCCTTGCATTCAATGGACTATTTTTTAATTTAGAAATTGTAGCAAAGATTTTAATTAACCTTCTCGTGAGTAGTTTAATAATTATTGTTTATTATATAGTATATGAATTCACAAAACATAGAAGAATATCCTTTTTTGCCAGTATGTTTACTGCATTCATCCCACTCTTGTTTAAATCAACAATTAATAATTTTTCTAGTTCAGGGATAAGTTTATTCTTTTATATGCTGACCTTACTATTTTTTATAAAAAGTATGCGTAACTCAAAGTTAATAAGACACTTTATTATTTTTTTAATAATACTAATATTAGTTACGCCAACTTCCATAATTTTTATGGCTAGTTTTCTTATTTATTTTATACTGCTAAAGGCAGAAAAAATAAAAATAAGATTAAGTGAAATAGAAACATTCTTATTTTCTCTTGTGTTAGGAGGGTGGCTTTATATAATAATTTATAAGAATGCAATTATACAAAAAGGACTTTTATTTTTCTTACATCCAACATTGGAATCAACAACAACCCCTTTAACAATTCCCATATTAGTCTTAATAGGAATTATTCCAACAGTATTAGGCATATTGGGAATTTATACTAATTTAGTTAAGAAATCCAGTAGGCAAATTATATTTATATCTAGTTTTGTTATAGGCACAATTATATTTATGATATTTAATTTAATAAATAGAGAATTCGCACTTTCTTTAACAGCATTAGGATTGATTATATGTTCTGGAATAACACTCTATGAATGGAATAATTTCTTTGAGAAAAGTAAAGTTAAAAAGTTTTATACTATAATTCTTACTATTGGTTTTATATTGTTTGTATTGACTTCTATTGTTCCTTCCCTAATTAATGGAATAATAGAAACACATAACTCTCCAACACAAAAAGATAGAGAAGTGTTTATCTGGATGGAGCAAAATACTCCTCAGGACAGCATAGCCACAACAAGCCAGAAAGAAACTTATGTTAATGTTTATTTTTCTAGAAGAAAGAATATATTACAAAATTATCAAATTAAAGATAAAACAAAATTAAAAGAGATAGAAAACCTCAATAAATTAACTCTTAACACAGAGACAATAAGAATACTATCTTTTTATGAAATTGATTATGTAGTCTTTAGTGAAAGTTCAATAAATAAAATGAATAAGAAAGTTCTTGAAAAATTTAACAGTGATTGTTATAATAAAGTTTACGAAGATAAATCCGTAATTTATAAAAGATTATGCACTATTGAAAAAGAAGAAAAATTAAATAAAGAAATTTTTAGTTAGAATGGAAATAAAAAAGAATATTAATAAAATATTGAGAACAAGACTGTGGATTCTTATACTAATTTTTATTATTATCTTCTTAACAATTAATATTACTAGAGTTTCTACGAGTGCAGCATTCCCGAATGCAGATAGCACCATATTCATGAATGATTTAACAAGCTATAAAAGTTTTAATAATGAAGGATTCAATCTTTTTTATGAAACAATAATTGAATTAAGCTTTATCTTATCTGAAACAATCACAATAATCCTAATCTTACTCACATTGGGAATAATAAATATGATATTATTTGATAAAGTTTCAAAACACATAATAAAAAACGAGATTGATAGAACTTTAGCAATATGCTTATTTGTTTTATCAAATATATTTTTATTCTCAATAATAGGATTCACCTATTTATCCATACTAATTACTTTAGCTTTATGGACGACATTAGTAACAATAAGAAACCCAAAAATTATATTTATTCCATTAATAGCAGCATTATTAATTAATTTTGAACTATTTATTTTTATTCTAATATTGTCTATTGTTTTATTTATTTTAACAAAGAGCAAATACCGAATCTACAAGATATTAGAAGAACAACCGATAAAACCCTATGCTAAAAGAGCAATAATTATCCCTGGAATTATTTTAATAGTAATGTATATATACAATTCAGTAACTATAAGAGACATATTCCTTTCAAGAATTAATTTTTCAAACACACTTTTTTCAACAGGGCAATATGCTATTTCATTAATATATATTGCTTTAGCCATTTTTGCTCTTTTTGCAGAAATAAAAGATAAAAAACTTATGATCCTAACTTTTGTTTTATTATTAACAAGCTGGATAAATATATATTTAAGTTTAATCTTACTATTCATAATTATATTTTCTGCTGCAATAGGGATAAGGCACATTATTCAAAGAAGATGGTTTGTTAAAGAATTGAGAACGCCAGTTATTTTCTTATTAATGTTATTGTTTTTATTTATGTCTATTAATTTTGTGCAAACAACAATAAATTCAGGCCCTTCACAACCAATCCTAAATGATATTCAAGTTATGGACAATTTTAAAGCTGAAAATTTAAATAACAATATAATCTTTTGTGATATAAGAGATTGTGAAATCATTGAGCTTTATTCAAATCAGAATGTTTATTATTCTAGTTTGCATTATACAAATAAAGACAACCACATAGAAAAACTTAATTTCACAGAAACAATACTACAAAACACCAATCTAAAAGTTATGGAAAAGTTTTTTGAAGAGAATAATATTTCTACTGTTTTTATATCCAAGGAAGCATTAAATGAAAAATGGATAAGATCAGACCAAGGTATTCTTTTATTATTAACACAAAGTAATAAGTTTGTTAAGATTAATGAAACAACAGCTTCACATATTTATTATTATACAGGAAATATTGATGAAAGTGAAGAGTAAGATTTATAAATAAAATTAGTATCCAAAATTATATAAAAATGGAACAAACAAAAATTAAACAAAATTTTTGAAGTTCCATCTAAAAGAATAAAAGGTAACCTAAAATGGAACTCCCTAAAAAATACAATCCTAAAGAATCAGAACCAAAATGGCAAAAGTTTTGGGAAGAAAAACAAATATTTACATTTGATGCAGAAAACACAGATAAAGAAATATTCTCAATAGATACTCCTCCAACTACAATCTCTGGAAAGATGCACATCGGACATGTATTTGGAAGTAGCCAGCAAGACTTTATTGCAAGATTTAAGAGAATGCAGGGATTCAATGTTCTTCAACCATTTGGAACAGATGATAATGGCTTACCAACAGAATTATTAATTCAAAAGCTAAAAAAAGTTAGGGCAAGAGATATGCCTAGAAAAGAAT
>CAYLIL010000068.1:0-5569 GCA_964384045.1 uncultured Methanosarcinales archaeon | reverse complement strand
TTCTTTTAACCTTAAATCAATAGTATAACCTTCAAATTCTTTAAGTTTGATTCTCATAAAACCAACAAACACTCAAACCTTAATATAACTTAACTAAAAAAAACCAAAATATTTACGAAACACTTATAAGTAACCAAATACTTATATAAGTAATATGTTACTTAACAATAAAAGAATAGAAATGCTACAATCTTTCATAAATAATACAAACATCAGAGCAACTGCATCTGAAATTGCAAAGAAAAGAAAATTAAATCAAAAGTCAACATCATTATTCTTTAAGGAATTGGAAAAACAAAATATTCTAAAAAGTTCAACTCAGGGTAAAAATAAACTATATTTTCTAAACAAAGAAAGCAAGTTATTAATACATTTCATATCAATAGTTGAGAATTTCATAACAATAAACTTTTATAAAAAGCATACAAAAATAAAATATTTAGCAGAAAAAATCTTGCCTAAGATAAATAATACTGCGATAATCTTTGGATCCTATACAAAAAATAAACAAAAATCAGGTTCAGATATTGACTTATTGATTATAGGGGATTATGACAAATCTATAGAGCAAGATGCAGAGTTATTTAATCTTACTTTAGATATTAAGCACTACAAGGAATTAAGGAAAGATACTCTGGTAGAAGAAGTAAAAAAGAATCACATTATTCTTAAAGGATTTGAAAATTTTATTCAAAAAAACTTAGAAAATCAGATCTAAGCTTATTAATTCTAATCCTTGTTTTTGATTAATGCACTACTTGATTTTCATAATATTAAAAAACACTCAAACCTTAATATAACTTAAGTAAGAGTTTTCGGAAGATTTTTGATAATTTATAATTAGCTTAAAAAGTATATAGATATCGAAACCTTTATATTTAATCTTATAACTATGTAGTATATGGTTGGAATATTTAAATCTTTGAAAAGAAGTAGATTGCCTAAAAGGGATTCTGAATTAATTAGAGATGTAAATAAATTTATTAGGGCTTCTATGAAAGTAAGAAAGTTGTAAATTAAAAGTATTTTTATTAGATTAAGTTTCTTAGTTTTAATAAAAGATCATTATATCTAAGAAAATTAGGTGTTCTCAAGTTTTCTTTTATATTAATATGATTATATGATTTTAATGCATGTTTGTTTAATAATGTCTTTTTATCTTCAGAATAAACTAAATCTAAATTTTCAATTGTTGCACAGGCGACGATCATAAAATCTATTCTGATACTTGTATCCCAACCATAAGTTCCGCCTTCTCTTTTATAATAATCATAATACTTTTTGGCTAACCTATTAATTTTTAAGCTATTTTTTAATAGGTGTGATCCTGTAACTTGGTCATATACTCTCAATATCCCAATTCTTGCTTTTTTACTTAGTTTTGTAGTTTTAGGAATATCTCTTATTTCTTTTCTGACTTTTTCATATCCATAAACAATAAATTCTTTATCGTTATTTATTGTTTTAATAAGAGTTTCATAGTCTTTTTCTAAGAATAGAAATCCATATATATTTGTATCAAATATTACTCTTAACATATCTATAGGTATTTTTTCTCTAATATATAAAGATTACTCTCTATTGTCTAGTGTTGATAATTTTTAAATAACAAGTTTTATAAAGAAGTAGAGATTACTCCTTGCTACGTTGAGCTTAAGTCAACGGGTTAGGGGTTTTATTATGTCAAAGAACAAAGATCAGAAGAATGCAGCTGCAAAAGGAAATGCTGGGTTAGAAACACCCACAGAACCAAAGATATCTAAAGTAGAGCAATTAAATCAAGATAAACTAGATTTAACTTTACACTTACAAAGATTACAAGCAGAATTTGAAAACTTTCAAAAGAGAAATGCAGCAAACTCACAAAGATTTGTTAAATTAGCAAATAAAGAACTAATAAAAAAATTATTACCAATTCTAGATAATTTTCAATTAGCATTCCAAAATAAAGAATCAAAAGAGTTCATTAAAGGAATGGAATTAATATATTCAAGCTTTTCTTTAATATTAGAAGAAAATGGTTTAAAGAAAATAAATACTGAAGGAAAGTTTAATCCTTACAAACATGAAGTTCTTTTAACTGAAGAATCAGAAGAAGAACCAGAAACAATTTTACAAGAATTACAATCAGGCTTTGCTTTAAATGGTGAAGTAATTAGAAGTGCAAAAGTGAAGGTGAGTAAATGAACGAGATTTGGATACTAGCTATAGTTGTTATTGTTGTAGCTATACTACTTTTTTGGGAAAGGATATTCAAATAAAAAGATAAACTAACATCCACGCCTTCGGCGTGGCAATTACCAGACTACGTCTGGAAAACAACGAGCGTTGCTCGACTATAAAATTAAAAATAAAAACAAACGAGGTAAAACAAAATGTCAAAAGAAAAAATAATTGGAATCGATCTTGGAACTACATTCTCTGCAGTGTCAGTAATGGAAGCAGGTAAACCTGTAATTATACCGAATGCAGAAGGTGAAAGAACTACACCGAGTGTTGTAGCATACAAGAATAAAGAAAAGCTAGTAGGTCGTGTTGCAAGAAACCAAGCTGTTTCAAATCCAGAACACACAGTAGCTAGCATCAAAAGACATATGGGAGAAGATAAGAAAGTTCCTTTAGAAGGTAAAGATTACACTCCTCAAGAAATAAGTGCAATGATCTTACAAAAACTTAAAGCAGATGCAGAAGCTTATCTAGGTCAAAAAGTAACTAAAGCAGTAATTACTGTTCCAGCTTACTTTGAAGACTCTCAAAGACAAGCAACTAAAGATGCAGGAAAGATAGCTGGTTTAGAAGTATTAAGAATTATAAACGAACCAACTGCAGCATCTCTAGCTTATGGTTTAGACAAAGGTCATGACCACGCAATTCTAGTTTTTGATTTTGGAGGAGGAACTTTCGATGTTTCTGTTTTAGAATTAGGAGACGGAGTTTTTGAAGTAAAATCTACAAGTGGAAACAATCATTTAGGTGGAGACGATATAGACAAACTATTAATGAATTGGTTAGCAGACGAATTTAAGAAAGACACTGGTATCGATTTAACTTCAGACAAAACTGCAATGCAAAGACTAAAAGAAGCTGCAGAAAAAGCTAAGATAGAATTATCAAATAAGATGACTGCAACTATTAACTTACCATTTATCACAGCAGACCAAAATGGTCCAAAACATCTAGAAAAAGAATTATCTAGAGCTAGATTTGAAGCTTTAATTGCAGATATTATTACAAAATTAGAAGAACCTGCAAAAAAAGCATTAGCTGATGCTAATGAAACAAAGATAGATAAAGTTATTCTTGTAGGAGGTTCAACTAGAATTCCTGCTGTTCAAGAAATGGTAAAGAGATTAACTGGTAAAGATGGAGATAAATCTGTTAACCCAGATGAAGCTGTTTCATTAGGCGCTGCAATCCAAGGTGGGATCTTAGCAGGAGAAGTTAAAGATGTTCTATTATTAGATGTAACACCTCTAAGTTTAGGAATTGAAACACTAGGAGGAGTATTTACAAAACTAATCGATAAGAATACAACTATTCCAAGTAAGAAGTCACAAATCTTTAGTACTGCTGCAGACAACCAACCAGCTGTAACAATTAGAATAGGTCAAGGTGAAAGATCAATGTTTGTAGACAACAAAGTTTTAGGACAATTTGATTTAGTAGGACTTCCACCTGCACCAAGAGGTATACCTCAAATTGAAGTAACATTTGATATTGATGCAAATGGTATAGTTCATGTTTCAGCTAAAGATTTAGGAACAAGTAAAGAACAGAGTATTAAGATAACTGCAACTACTAACTTGTCAGATGAAGAAATCGAAAAAATGAGAAAAGATGCAGAAGTTCATGCAGAAGAAGACAAAGCTAAAAAAGAAAAGGTTGATACATTAAACCAAGCTGAAAGTCTTGTTTTCCAATATGAAAAAACTCTGAAAGACATGGGAGACAAAGTCGATAAGAAAGAACTAGAAAGCATACAAAAAGATATTGATGGCTTAAAAGAATTACTTAAAGACAAAGAAAAGAATTATGAGTTAATCAAAAAAGCAAAAGATGATTTAACTACAAAATTCCAAAAAGTCTCAGAAGAAATGTACAAAAAAGCTGCAGAGCAACAACAAGCTCAGCAAGCTCAAGGTGCACAAAAGCCAGAAGATAAAAAAGATGATGAAAAAGTTGTTGACGCTGATTACGAAGAAGTTAAGGAAGACAAAGAAGAAGCTAAAGATAACAAAGAAGAAGTTAAAGAGGCTAAATAAGGTGGGGAATGAAGACGATTTAAAAAGATATGATCGGTTTAATATAGCTTTAAAGAGTGCTGACCTTGTTGGTCCACCTGAAACAAAAAAGGTATATGTTATTGATAAGTATGAAGTAAGGCCTAACTATTTTAAAATTCCTCTTAAGGAAAACAGATAATTAATTAAAAATGGGATTATATCATAGCGGAATGATGAATGGCTCATATGAGGGCTTGCTTGCAGGTAGAGCTAAATACATTGATGGTATTAAGAAACTTGTAGATAAGTTTGCGCCTCTTGCCTTCTATCAGAAAGTAGATACTTTTCAAAAATATATTAGTTCTAAAGTAGAACAAATTAAAGAACAAATTAATATCCCTAAAGAAAAGCCTTCTAAGCAATATTTTAATACTGCTTTGGCTTATGTTGGAAATAAATAAAATGGATTATTTAAGTAGAAAAACTTACGTGAACTTGCAAGACACTTACAGAATTAATGATGTAAGTCATTGTTATCAAAAAAATAGAGGCTATAAATTTTAAATGAAACTAAATATAGAAGTAAATAAAAAAAGAGATGCTGATTTCTTTAATTATTTTTTCTTTAATCGTATTTACCATAAAATGTTAATGGTAAAGTTCTATCCAAAATTAAAAAATGTAACTAATGAAGAAGAATTAGCTAATTTCTTAGATAGGCAATATAATTTTGTTAAAGAAAAACTAAATGAAGCTGTAGAAATTATAAAAGAACAAACTAAACCTATGGAACAGATTGCCCCAATATTAGAAGGGCTTCTAGACGAGAAGTTTGATGAAGAATATTCAATTTATCCTACACTATTACCCTTTTCTCCTTATAGAAAACAATCTTTCTTTGTTTCAGTTGCAGGATTTGTGCATATGAATAGAAAAATTAAATCTTTGTATACTTCTACACATGAACTAATACATTTATTATTTTTTAAGAAGTTGTCTAATATGCTAAACATTCCCTATACAACTTCAAAAGAAATATTCTCAGAGAAGTTTAATATTAAACCTCAAGCTTTTCATTTATTAAAAGAAGTTTATGCACCAATAATAATGAATGATTCTGAATTAAAAAAGTTCTTTCCTAATTATGTTATAGGAAATACTGAATTGCAAGTAATAAGAATACAAGAAAATGATACAATTCAAACAGTAGAAGGTTTTTTTAGTAAAAAATATAAAGAATTAAAATCACAAAATCTAAATCCTGAACAAATATTAAATTCCATGATTGAAATAACAAAAAAGATTAGTGAAGGATTAGAAACTCAACATAATCTTATGTCAAACAT
>CAYLIL010000067.1:0-5598 GCA_964384045.1 uncultured Methanosarcinales archaeon | reverse complement strand
TTTTGTTGCATTGTCAATATTTTTCCATAATTTTTCTGAGTCTATATCTGGGTGGAATCTTATTTCATCTAATCCTGCTTTATGCAGTTTTGTTAAATTATTTTCTGTTGCAAGATCAAAGCTGGTATATAAGTGAATATGGAATTTTTTCCCAAGATTCTTTTTAAGTATTTTTATGAACCCTGCAGTTCTACTAATTTTTACAAGTGGATCTCCGCCAGTAATTCCTACACCTTTTGAGCTTGATAATTTTATTTCTTTGATTAGTGATTTTATATCCAGTTCATTTATTTTAAGTTCATTTATGAAAATAACATCATTATTCTTTTTTTTATCAGATATAGGGCAGAAAAAACAGTTTCTAGGACATAATCCTGTGCTGAATAATACCGATTTTCTTCCTTTTACGCAGAGTTGACAGCCTTTTGCAAGCTTGCCTGTTTTATATGAATGATATTTTGTTTTTTTTGTCATATTACTACCTTAGAAACTTTAATATTTAAAACTTCTTATTTATCACACTAAACCAATCAATATTGAACCTGCAATCAGATTAAAGATTAATATTACTATGCCTGCAATAACAGTATAAAGAATTGTGCTTGTAACCATATTCTTTCCTAATTGATATTTTTCATTAAGTTTATCTTCTCCATTCATTATTCCATTACTGATAACTGTAAGGATATATACTATTTGAACAACGTATAATCCAACTATAACTTGAAAATAATATGTTGGAACACCTGCATTAAACATTTCTAATAAACCAGCTGCCTGCATTCCGCCTGCTGCTCCATCTGTTCCAATTCCTTGTAATGATTCCATATGTGTTGATAATGAACCTAGAATAGTTGTTATCATACTTGTTATACCAATTACTACTCCTGCAATTATTGGTGTTAAAAACTTTATTTGTGCATTCATACTTGAAACAACATCTGTCATTAAATCTTTTAATCTTTCATCTACTCTGTGCATTCTCTTAACATAATTAGAAACATTAATCAATGCTTGGCTTGCAACCATTGAACCTTTCTTGGCTGATTCAATAAGTATTTTCATTGAAGTTTCAATAAGGTTTGAAGGATATTCATTTATTGCTCCTTCTTTTTTATCAAAAATTGCTCGTTTTACAGACATGCCTAGTTTTCTAATATTAATAGAAACTCTCATAAAAAAGTCTCCTGAAACTGTTCCCTCCATGACTTCACTTACTTTACTAAATGCCATTTCTGGTGGAAGCCCATCGCCCAATCTATTTCCTAATTGAAAAAGGGCCGAGGCAAATTCATCATCTAATTTCTTTGTTTTTCCTCTTATTTTTATTACATCACTTGATTTAAATTTATAATATAGCCCTATTGCTAAACCGATTGCAAGAGGAACAAACAGCGAAAGAAGCGTGGCACCTAAACCAAAAGGACCAATAACTCTTCCCTTACCATTATCTCTGTAACCTTGAAAATAATGTTGCACTGTAATTGGATCTTCAACATTGCTTAGTTGAGTGATTATAGTTCTACCTTCTGAAGGAACCACAACTAAATCAAAGTCAGGTTCAACTAAATGTAAAAGTAAAGGAAAAATTCCTATAAAGAATACTATTGCAAAAACAAAAATTGCTACAGTTTTTGCATCAAAAACCATATTTTTATTTCCAAATTTAACATTGACATTAGTTATATCTTTAAACCCTTGTTTTGTTGTTAAATCAACATGGCCATAGCCAGACGGTCTTGTTGCAAGAATATTTTTCCCCAAATAATAAACTGCAACAGGTAGAACAATATTATAAACAGCTGCAAGATGATACCATTTTACTTCTGGCATAAAACTAACCATTAAGGGTAAGATAACTAATCCTAAAACTGGTAGAACAATACCAAGCATGTTTAAAGTGTCAAGGGGAGTTTTTAGGTTATGTGCATAATGCATCATTTTTTCTTCTGTTTCTTCAAGAATAACTTCAATTGCTTTATCTAGTGCATCAAGTCTTCTTGTTTCAGAAGTTTCATATAGGCTTGAAATAATAAGGTGCATTGATTCAATGTATTCTCTATTATGTTTTTTCCAAAACTCAAGATATTCGTCTAATGAATCTTTTATTGAGTTATGTTTATGAGTTTCAACATCCCAAATAAGTTTTTTTAGATCAAATGATAATGGTGGAGCTAAATGTTCTGCTGCAAAATCAATTGCTAATTCTAAATTAGAATTTTGTCTCATGTAAGTTGAAATATAAAAAATAGAAAGAACCATTTGATTACTAGCTTTCATTCTCCAAGTTGTTGCGAGAAAATTAGGATACTTTCCAAGTGGGACAATTAAAATTAAACCAATTATGAACGAGAATACAACAAAAAAGAAACTTCCTTCAGTTGAACCTTCTAAGAAAAAAGGAATAATATAACCAAGAATAGAAAATATAATAATAAATAACATTGGTCCTAATATTGCAAAACTTGAAACTCCTGTTGGAGTGCATTTAAGATGGCAAGTATCTAAATCTTCTTGAATTTGTGCAACTTTTTTTTTATCTGGTGGTAAATTAAATGTTTTTTCAGAAAAATTGCAAAGTTTTTCATATATTGAAAGACTTTTTGGCATAAAAGAATTTCTGAACTCATCGTATTGCCTAGAAGTTACGGGTTTTAATTCTTGTTCATCAGAATCCATATCTTTAGATTTGAGATCTTTTTTTAGTTCATTTTCTACTTTAGAACGAAACTTTGCATATATTTCATCTTTAAGTTCTTTCTCGTTTGTCAAATTGTGCCCTCTTAATCATCACTCTTCATCTTCAATTTATGGACTTCTTTATCAAGCCAAGACTTCCAGAGTGTAAGAACTTTATCTGAATCAATATTTTTACCTGATTCTCTTACTTTGTTAATTATTTTATGAAATTCATCATTAGCTAGCACAATAAATTCTGATTCAAGAATTATAGGTAATTTTTCTTGTTCTGCAACTTTGACAATGTGTTCTTTTGTATTTGATCTTAGTATTATATTTTCCCAAACAGCATCCCAGTCGCCTGCCCATTCTTTAATGTTACCTGCGATACCTTTAATTAATTCACAATCACCATTAAGTAAAGCATCAGTTGGTTCAAGTTGATCTGTTTCTGAAGAGTAAACCATTAAGTCAACAAAGCCATGTTCTAAGAGTGGATCTTCTTTCCAATCTTTTCTTACTTCAGTTATTTTTGTTATTCTTCTCCATCTATGAAGTCCGTCAGCAGATTTAATTGGATTAACAATTATTGCTAGATCTAAAGCCTTAAAAGAATTATTTGCAATGCCTATTGCATTAACACATCTATCATAAATACCAAATGCAGAATCAGCGTGGAAGGTTCCACCAACAACGTTTGCTCCTGCACCAACTCTCATTGCTTCAAATAATGCAATTGCTTCTTTACTTCTTACTTCTCCTACAAATAAAGCTGAATCTCCAAGTCTTAATGTTGATCTTATTCCTTGTGTTGCAGTAAACTCAGTTGAATCTTTTGATAGTGCGGCTGCAACCTGTAATGCAACTACGTCATAGCCTAATTTTCTTAAAGCATTTGTTGGTAATTCTAAAGTGTCTTCAATAGTTATTATTCTAAATTTTCTCATCATTTCAATTAAAATACTTCCTAAGAAGGATGTTTTACCTGAACCTCTTGTTCCTGCAACCATGAGTGTTCTGTTACCATCAATAAAGAAACTTAATAACCCTGCGGATAATGGCGACATCATTTTGTTTTTTATGAATAATGGAAATGTCCAAGGTTTGTCTCTCTGTCGTCTAAAAGAAAATGATAATCCAGCAGGCGACAAAGGTTGTGTAACAACTGAAACTCTTGCACTAGCAACTTTTGGTATTAATATTTCTGTATCTAAAATAGGATTTGCTTCATCAAGACTTCTACCGGAAATCATTCTTAATTTTGAAGCCCATGATTCAACATCTGCTTCAGTAGGAATAATATTTGTCATACACTCATCAAAATCTTCATGAACAATGTAAATTGGTGCACTACCATAAGGAGCATTTATTGCAACATCTTGAATTTTTGGATCTTCTAATAATACTTCTACTAATCCAAAACCAACTGTATATCTTACTAATATTTTTGTTAAATCTTCAACTTGTTCTTTTTTTAAAGTAATTTCTTTGTAAGATGCAAGGTCCATTATTAAATCTCTACCAACACTAAAGAATACTTCTCTCATTCTTTCAGGGTCAACAAATTCTTGTTCTTTTGGTTTGTGTTCTGACATTATTTTTCTTGCAAGATCTAATATTTCATATTCATCTTCATTTAATTTAAATTCTGGTGGGAGAACATGATACATTTGTTGAACATTATTAGGTATTTCAAAAATTACAACTTCATTATCGCTAACAGAATAATTGTCTTTTTCTATTCCTTGCTTAGGATAGAGTGCCATTAATTTACTAAATAGGAAGTCTGGTTTTATTATTGGATTAAAAACTCGTTTATATATTGCTCTGTCGCCTTCTTTATGGCCAGGAAGATATTCTTTGGTAAGATTAATTATTTTAAGTTCTTGCATTTCAGTAATAAGATTACCAACAAAACTCATTATTTTATTTAACTCTTCTTCTTCATCTTTTGTTAATGATCTTTCATAAGCAATCTTCATTTGTCTATGAAGATGTTTTAGATGAACAAATGTTCCTAAAGGATCACTTTTTAATTGAACAATTACAATATTTTTTATTTCAATTAGCCATCTTTGAACAGATGCAAGATGGGCTCTTCCTTCATATGATTTTAATGAGAAAAGATCTGGTTTTCTACTTAAATCATTATAGAAAAAAGCTACTTCTTTTAGAATTTCTGTTTCTTCAGAACTATATTCATAATCTCTTTTTTGTGAAAACCTAATTTTTGTAACATTTTTGTTTTTTATTAGCTGATCTGAAACATGAGACATTAATATAGAATCTTCTTCTAAACTTGGAATTTTCAGATAAGAATTACAATCAACATTCAATACTACAGACTGCCCTTCTCTATCAACAGAATAAAAGCAATTACCAAAGCCAGATTCAACCATATCACACCTCTATATGATAGTAATAACTTTTATTTATAAAGTTTAAGGTATTATATATAATTACTTTATATATGAAGGATTAACCTTTGATAATCTTTTGGTAATATTCTATGCCTTCTTGTTCAAGAATATTTATAAATCATTAAAATTAATTTAGTATTATGCACCATCAAAAACTGATTAAAGTAATGCATGAAAAGGATTGGTCTAAAACAGAGATTAAAAAAGCTACAGCTGTATTGAAAAAAGCTAAAAAAAGCGAAAATAAAGGCGAAAATCTGTTTAATTATTGGAGCAATATCTTTTTTTTAATAGTTATAATCTTAGTTACATCTATTTCATTAACGCCTATAATTGTTGTAGCACCAGAAAATTTCATAATATTAATTATTGCTACTGTTGGTTTAATATTTGGAACATTAGGATCTCATGCAATTCTTTCACTTGAAGATTTTAATGAAAAACATCATCGAATCTGGGGAAACTTAGTATTATTTTTTGCTTTATTTTTTATTAGTTA
>CAYLIL010000066.1:0-5707 GCA_964384045.1 uncultured Methanosarcinales archaeon | reverse complement strand
GGCTTTTGTTCTAGAATAAAGAACCCGGTTCAGTATGCAAAGCTTAAATCTAAGAACAATAAGAAAGGACGTAGAAAGAAGAAGAAGGTTGTTGTGAAGGAAGAAGTAGTTAAGAAGGAATAATATCAATAAACTTTATAAAAAATAATTCTAAATATAAGTATATGAAATATCTTCATGCAGTTAAAGGTAGTGCAGTTGCATTCATTCTATTTATTATTGCAGTTATATTTATTCCTGGAAAGGGTGCTTCTAAAGAAGTAGAACTTATTCTTACTGTAAGTACCTTTCTATTTGCAATTTTAGCAGGTTTCTTTATTTCTAGATTTAATTCTAGACATAGTAAAATAAAAGAATATGTTGCAGCTGAAGATGCATTTTTATTATCATTTTATAGAACTAGTTTAATTTACGGGAAAAAGTTTTCTGATAAAATAAAAGAACTAATAGATAAATATTATATTGTCTCTTATGATTTTGACATATTATTTAATTACAAACATACAGAGAAATATTTAGTAGGAATCTATAAAGAATTAGTAAAGAATAAAAAATATAGAGCTCAAGGCACATACGAAGCTATGCTAGATCAACTAGCAGCTATAGAAGAAAATAGAAATAAAAGTGCAGCAAGTAGTGAAGATAAAATAAGTATAGGACAATGGATGATTCTAATTACACTATCTGGAATTATAATTTTTAGTCTTTTTTATATAAAAACTAGTTCTTTACATTCTCCTATCGTAACAATATTATTTTCTACAACAATAATTTTAGTTTTATTAACACTAAGAGATTTACAAAAGTTAAGATTAAATGGAAACATGCTAGTATTCGAATCAGGAGAACAAGTTTTAGAATCAATTGGCAAATTAAGATATTATAACCAACGAGATCTAAAAAAAGGCTCTGTTAAAGTGCCTAAACATATTAAAAAATACAGACTTGGCTTGCACAAACCAGGAGAAAAGTTTAATATTAAGATTATTAATGTTAAGTAAATTTATTCTAAAAGAAAAAAAGAAGCACAAGTTACCTTGTGCAAAAGGTGTGTGTTTTTGGGTGGTAAAATATTGGAGGTGTATCCAATATATTTTATTATAAAAAAAAGTTATAATTGTGCTTTCTTACTAAGTAATCTTCTGAAGTGTCTTACTTCATCAATAGGCATTAAGCCTTGATAATAAAGCTCTCTTGAAGCTTTAGTTAGTTCAGCTAAATCCTCAATTGAAAAATCATGTTCTGACATATCTATCACCTCAAATATTTTAATATAGTATAGTGTGAGCTTTGTCTTATAAAGCACTTATGAACTTTTAATTCACAAGCGTTTTAAATGAAATTTTGCTATTTTACTCTATATTAAAGACACAGCCTTTCTTAACAACGTTTATAGTTATTACTAAGAGCTTAATTAGGCCACCAAAGTGCTTTAATCCACTCTAAGAATTGAATAAAAACAGTGTTAAACTTGTTCTCAATTAAGTAGTTGCTACACCTAGGAAAACACTTATCAAATAAAGCTAAAACAAAAGGTTTATATATATGAACTAATTAGTATATCTTAATGAAACAAATAGTTCAACTAAATGAAATCTTAGGAAATAAAAAAGTTATAAATATCTTAGATTTTTTTATAGATAATGGCCCTATAGAGATATCTCAATCAGGAATAATAATAAAAACAAATATTGCTAAGGCAACAGCAGTTAAATGGCTTAGTTTTTTAGTGATGAATAAATTCTTATTATGTAAGAAGATAGGAACAACTAATTTATATAAATTAAATTATGAAAATATAGTTATAAAACAATTTAAAATAATAAAAACAATAATTCAACTACAGGCATTAAACACATTGAAAGTTAAAAATATTGAGATTTACCTCTATGGTTCAGCTTCTAGAGGAGAAAACAATAAAGAGAGCGATATAGATCTTTTAATTATTGGAAAGATTCAAAGAAATGAAATAGTAGATGCACTGGACAAATTATCAAAAAGAATAAAAAGGAAGATAAACTTTAATATATTTAACAACCTTGAATGGTCAAAAATGCAAAAGAAAGATAAGGCCTACTATGAAAGAGTTGAAAAAGATAAGGTAAAAATAATATGAACATAAAAACTTGTTTAAGCAAAGGATATTTAATAAAAATCAAGCCAGATAAAGAACTAGCTAACAAAGAGCTAAATGAATCCTCATATGACCTAGAAAAGGCAGAGAAAGCATTTCAAGAAGAAGATTATAAATGGAGCATTATTAAATGTTATTACTCCATGTTTCATGCAGCAAAAGCATTACTTTTTCAATTAGGCTATATTGAAAAAAAACATATTGCCATATTAATTGTTTTTGAGGAATTAAACAAAGAAGGCAAACTTGAATCCAAATTTGTTACTAATTTTAAAGCATCCTTAACTGCAAGAGAAGATGCAGATTATCATTATTCATACTCAAAAGAATCTGCTGAATATGAATTAGAAATTGCAAAAGAATTTGTTGAAGAAATGCTAAGATTAATAAAAAAATGAAAACATTAACTAAGGACCTAAAGAAAGGCCTGATAAAAGTTCAGATAGAAAATCCTGATGACTTATGGTATCTTGATCAAACCATAGAGCCAGGAGATTTATGTAAACATAGGACTATTAGAAAGCTTAAGATTGGTGATGAAAACAATCCTAAAATTATAAAAAAGCCAGTAACACTTACTATTAACGTTGAAACAACAGAATTTCACGAAACAACAGGCAACTTAAGGGTTGCAGGTAAAATAATTGACGGGCCAGATGACATTCCAAGAGGTAACTACCATACTTTTACTTTAGAGCCAGGTAAAGATATTACTATAATAAAAAAGAATTGGCCAAAATATTTACTTGATAAAATAAAAGAAGCAGAACAAAAACCTTCTGATTACCTAGTTGTTATTTTTGACAGAGAAAAGGCAATTTTTGCAGAACTAAAAAGAAGAAAACACAATATTCTTTCTAGCATAAATGTTGATGTGCAAAAAAAAGATGCACCAACAATTAAATCAGATAATATTTACAAAACTATAATTAAACAAATACAAGAGTATCTTAAAAGAGCAGACTATACTGCAATCATTGCAGCTTCTGCAAACTTCTGGAAGACTTACTTAGAAAAGGAGATTCCTGATGAATTAAAAAAGAAGTTTGTGTTTGCAAATATTTCAGTTGTTAACAAATCTGCACTCAACGAGTTAATGAAAAGACCAGAACTTAAAACTTTACTTTCTAAAGAAAGGTTAATGCAGGAATCTAATCTTATAGATAAAATCTTAGAAGCTATTTCTAAAGAAAAAGCATTTTATGGGATTAAAGATGCTGATAAAAGTGTTAATGAAGGCAATATTAAACTTATTCTTGTAAGTAATAATTTTATTATTAAAACAAGACAGAATAATACATTTGGTAAATTAAATTTTATAATGAAAACTGCAGATCAAAACCAAGCAGAACTTCATATTATTTCTAGTGATGATGCTTGCAAACAACTCGATAATCTTGGAGGGATTGCAGGTGTGAAGAGATGGTGATTAATCAATCTAAAAAGTAAGCACACTTACCCACATCTTTAAGGCAAACACCTTCTGGAGCGCAATCAGTACGAGAAATGCAATCTTCATTCACTACTACAACTTCATTTGTATCAACAGCACAATTCTTTTGAATAGCTGAATAAGCCATACCGCCAAGATTGTCTTCATTAATACCAAACTCCTTGAATAGGACATCTTCACTATTCTTAACACCTATAGAATAAGCAGAAATAACTAATAATAAAACAACCACAAAAGCACCAGCAACAAATACAGAATTTATTTTTTCTTTATGTTTCTTAGCCATTTTTATAACCTAAACTTAATTAATAAAATAAGCACACTGATTCATATCGATGAGACAAACACCATTTGGAGCACATTCAACATGAGACTCACAATCTTGTTCAGCTATTATAACTTCATCAGTGTAAACAACACATTCTGAGATTGGATTTGGTTGTTGATAACCTAAACCACCAATATTTTGTGCAGAATTAATATCAACACCAATACTTTTACTTATAACAACTCCACCTTTTGCAAAACCAATAGAATAAGTAAATAATGCAACTAATAATACAACTACAAAAGCACCAGCAATAAATACAGAGTTTATACTTTCTTTAGGTTTGTTACCCATATTAATATAAAATAACAAATACCATTTTTAAATTCTCCCATTTAAAACATCTAAAGTTGAAATAACTATAAAAAAATATGTTATAAACAACCACAATATTTATATACAACATAAATTAGAATACAATAGATGTTGTGTATTACTTATTCTAAAGCACTACATATGGTGTGTTATCACACAACGGTGAAAGCTTATGAAATGTCCATTTTGTTCCAATCCAGATTCAAAAGTGCTCGAAAGTAGAGATACAGAAGATGATTCTGTTACAAGAAGAAGAAGGGAATGCTTGAAGTGTGAAGCTAGATTTACAACATATGAAAGGATTGAGTTGAATATAAGAGTTATAAAAAAGAATGGGACAAGCCAACAATTTGAAAGGCAAAAAATAATGAGCGGCTTAATAAAATCTTGTGAGAAAAGACAAATAACACAAGAACAAATTGAATTAATTGCTTCAAAAGTTGAAACTTATATTTTGAAAAAAGGTTTAAAAGAAATAAAAAGCAATAAGATTGGTTCTATTATCATGAGAGAACTAAAGAAAATAGATAAAGTTGCATACATAAGGTTTGCTTCTGTATACAAAGATTTTGCAGATTTAGATTCCTTTAAAGATGAAGTATTAAAGTTAACAAAATAGGTATAAAAATGGGAAAGATAAAAGAAATTAAAAAAAGAAATGGAAATGTTGGGCCTTTTAACCCAGACAAAATAACAGTTGCAATATTCAAAGCTGCAAAAGCAGTAGGCGGCCATGATATGACTAAAGCTGAAGAAATAGCAAAAGAAGCCCTTAAAACTTTAGAGTTAGAAGCTAATGGTGAAATTCTTTCAGTTGAACATATTCAAGATGTAGTTGAAAAAACACTTGTCGAAGGTGGACACTATAAAACCGCTAAAGCATTTATAATTTATAGATATGAAAGAGGAAAGAATAGAGAAAAAACACAGGAAATTCTTGAAGGGAAAATTGATACTCTCAAAATTACTCACAATGCATTGCAAGTTCTTGAAAGAAGATACTTACTAAAAGATCCAAATACAGGCAAATTACTTGAAACACCAGAAGATATGTTTAGAAGAGTCGCAAACAATGTTGCAGAGGCAGAGAAAAAATATTCAACTAAAAATGAAGAAAAAAAAGTAGCTGAAAAATTTTACAAAATGCTTTCCACACTAGAATTTTTACCTAACAGCCCTTGCTTAATGAATGCAGGAACATCAATACAACAACTATCAGGTTGTTTTGTTTTGCCTATTGAAGATTCAATGGAAAGTATTTTTGACACTCTAAAAAACACTGCACTCGTGCATAAATCCGGAGGCGGAACAGGTTTTTCTTTTGCAAGATTAAGATCAAAGAGTTCTAATGTTAAATCCACACAAGGGGTTGCTAGTGGACCAGTAAGTTTTATGACTGCATACAATGCTGCCACAGAAGTTGTTAAACAAGGAGGAAAAAGAAGAGGTGCAAACATGGGAATTATGGATGTATCTC
>CAYLIL010000065.1:0-5743 GCA_964384045.1 uncultured Methanosarcinales archaeon | reverse complement strand
CATCATCAATTGCGCTTAAAGCTTGACTTTTTACTGAATCTGCTAATAAATAAAATTCATCAACTTTCAGATCAATATTATTAAGGTCAACATTTTCTATTTCTAAATCCATACTAGAAACATCAGTTTCAACAATATTAATATCTGCTAATGCTACATCTGTATTTTGCTTTATATTAACTGAACTTAAAAGGTTACTTTCTAATTCTGATTTAGTTAAAATTATTGTGGATAAAAGAGAGGCAGTTAAATCTTTACTTGTTGATTCAGAACTAACACCTATTATTGAAGAAATTCTATTAACTACAGTATCAACAAGATTAATTCTTGATTCATCAATATAAAGAACTAATTCATCTTGCAGTTCATCATCAAGGGCCATATTTTTCGGAAATAATATACATAGATTTGATGATCCTTCTTTTACAGAATTAATACAAGTTTCATTTGTATCAAATTTAGTTACTTCATACTGTTCATTTAAACCATCAATGAAAATTTCAGCAGATTCAGTGTAAGTTTCAGAATAAACACCTATTTCAAGAAGATAATCAGATCCAAGATTGTTAAATGCTAAACCAATAAGTAAAACAACAAGTAAAGGCCCAAGTAAAATAACAATAGATGAAGTCTTACTTCTAAATAAGAGCAGAAAATTCTTTTTGATTACTGTAAATAATTTCATTTTTTTCACTTATACATAAATATACTTTGTTTTTTAGCGTTTTTTCCTAACTTGTTTTTCTTATTTTGTTTCTTTCTATTCTTTGCTGCACTCTTTGAAATGTTACTTAATTGATTTATTTCTTCTTCAACATGTTTATCATAATTTTCATTTGTTTCAACAAGTTTATCTTTGCTACTAATTGAAACAAAAACTTCATCAAGATTAGGATTATCAATTGAAAGGTTTAATATTTCATCTTTTATTTTCATTGAACAACGAATTAATACTTCAATTAATCTTGTTGGGTTTGGACTTGTTATTACAAGTTCATTATCAATAATTTCTTTATTCTTAATAAGCTTTAAAGAAACATCTTTTAGTAATAGTTTATAATCTTTTTTTCTTGTTTCAATTAAAACTTTCTTATGTTTAATGTATTTATCTTTAATATAATTAAATGTATTAATCTCAACAAATCTTCCATCTTGTAAAATTGCTATTCTATCACATAAATGTTCAATTTCAGTTAAATGGTGACTTGATAAAATAATTGTTGTTCCTTTACTTCTAATTATTTTAATTAATTCCCAAATATGTTTTCTTAATATTGGGTCAAGGTCTGAAGTTGGTTCATCAAGAATTAATATTTTTGGATCATGAATTAATGCACAGGCAATATCTAATCTTCTTTGCATACCTCCAGATAATTTACTTGCTAAAAGAGATCTAGATTCTTTTAATTCCATTAAATTTAATAAAGCTTCAACATTTGATTTTAAAGCATCATTAGATAAATTAAATAAAGTACCAAAATAATTCATATTTTCTTCAACTGTTAAATTTGGATAGAAACTAGGGATTTGTGCAGCAAAACCAATCATCTTTTTTATTTCAAAAGATTTTTTATTAATTTCTCTGTAAACTTCAGTATCTTTAAAATTTAATAAATGCTCAAATCTAAACTGCAAGCTTCCTCTATCAGGATTTAAGAATCCTACTAAGATATTAAGAAGAGTGGTTTTACCAGATCCAGAAGCACCTATTATCCCGATTATTTCACCAGGCATTATATCAAAAGTTACATCTCCTAAAACTCTTTTATCTCCGAAATATTTTGATATATTCTTTATTTTAAATAAGGGTTCTTCTTTCATTACTTATATGTTAAATATCTTTTTACTTTTAAATATGTGTTTACACTTTATAATGGTTAACTTAAAATTATAGCATAATACAAAGATTCAATTTTAAACATACCAAATATACATAAAACTTATAAAATGAAGATTAAACCAACTTAATTATGTCATTTGTAGATCCTTTACTAAGCTGGTTACTTGTATTTAATCCATTCTTAAGTATTTTATTTATATCAATAATCTTAGGTGTAATCACAACTGTAGTGTATAAATTTGCTTCAAATCAAAACAAGATTAAAGAACTAAAAGAAAAGCAGAAGTCTTTACAAAAGAAACTTAAAACAATTCCTAAAGATCAACCAGAAAAGTTAATGGAAGTTAATTCCCAAATGATGAAAATTTCTGGGCCATTGATGAAAGAAAGTTTTAAACCAACTCTTTGGACACTATTACCCTCATTATTAATTTTAACTTGGATGGCTGCAAACTTAGCTTTTGCAGGCATTGCTCCAAATCAATATTTTACTATTGCTGCTGAGTTTAATGAAGGTGTTACAGGTGAAATATCTTTAGAAGTTGTTCCTGATGGTCTTGAGTTTATTAATGGAGAAATACAAGAAATTGTTGATTCTAAAGCAGTTTGGGAGTTAAAATCAGATAAAATTAAAACATATAATTTACTTTTCAAGTTCAGAGAAACTGAAGTAAACAAAGATATTATAATAAGTAATAAATGGGAATATGAAGAGCCGGAAATTTTTATTAAAGAAGATGGCTTAAAGAAAATTATTATTGGTAATGAAAAAATTAAGCCTTTCAAAGGCATTCCAGTTCTAGAAGGAATTAATTGGTTATGGTCTTATATCATTTTAACTATGATTTTTACTACAATTCTTAGAAAATTAATGAAAATTTACTAGAAATCGAGCAATAAATTTATAAATAGCTTGAGAATACTTAGAGTTTAATTATTTTATTTTTTGGAGGTTAAAAATGGAACAAAGTAGACCATTAGATGCATTAAACAATGCAAGAAACAAAAGAGTAATAGTAGAACTAAAGAACCAAAAAAGGTTTATTGGTAAATTACAAGCATTTGATATTCATATAAACGTAGTACTGAATGAAGCTGAAGAATATGTTGATGGCGAACTAAAAAGAAAACTAGGAACTGTTTTCTTAAGAGGAGATGCAATCACTATAATTTCACCAGAAAATTAAGGTTAGAAAATGGCTAAAGGAACACCTTCAAAAGGAAAACAATCTGGTAAAAAAACTCACATTATATGTAGGAGATGTGGTAAATTAACTTACCATGCTTCACATAAAGTTTGCAGTAGTTGCGGATATGGCAAAACTGCAAAAATGAGAAAACATATTTAATTATTTTTAATTATGCCAATAAGTAATGTTACTTATTGAGTGTTTTTATTCTTATTTTTTGTGGGAGTGCCGGAGTGGTCAAACGGGATAGGCTTAGGACCTATTGGCTTAGTGCCTACACGTGTTCAAATCACGTCTCCCACATATTTCTAATATATCTCTTTAGAGATAGGTTTAATTATTGATGATTGATTTGAACTTGTTCCGTAGAGCTTTACTCGAGGCGCCAATAATTTTTATTATTGAGCGCAAATCACGTCTCCCACATATTTTTATTTCTAATATTATTTACAAATACAAAAACATTTTTAAAAGTAAATTCTAATTAATTTATTATGATTAAAAAAGCGGTGTTGTTTGATTTAGATGATACTTTATATGATTATTCTAAAGTTCATAAAATTGCAATAAAAGAAGTTTACAAATTATTAAAAGAAAAACTAAACCTTTCTTATACAAAAGTTAAATATTTGTTTAAATTATCTCGTGAAGAGGTTCATAGAGAACTATCTGGAACTGCTTCAGCCCATAATAGAATTCTTTATTTTCAGAGACTAATTGAAAAAACTCATGAACATGTTGATTCTATGTTTATCCTAAAACTTTACAATACTTATTGGGATACACTTCTTAAAAATATGGAGCTTAGACCTGGTGTTTTAAAGACCCTTAAAAAATTAAAAGAAGAAGATTTGAAGATAGCGATTGTATCTGATTTAACAACAAATATTCAGATTAGAAAACTGCATAAATTAGGAATAAGCAAATATGTTGATGCACTTGTTACATCAGAAGAAACAGGAAGTGATAAACCTCATGCAATTATGTTTTTACTTGCCTTAAATAAATTAAAAGTTTCTCCTAATGAAGCATTAATGGTTGGAGACAACACAATTGCGGATATTGAGGGTGCTAATTTTGTTGGTATTGATACTGTTCTGTTACAAAAAGGTGCTCTTGCTAAGACATTTAAAGAAGATTACAAGCAACCTAATTATACCATAAAAAACATTCCTGAATTGTTAAAAGTTATTGACAAAATAAACCTATCTTTTGTTCAAAATGAAGGATACATCAAATTTAAATGTATTATTAAGAATAAAACACCTGTTTCAAAGAATAAAATTATTGATCTTAATATTTATAGAAATAAGTTGTATAAATTAAAATTAATAGGCGCTTATAGTAATAAAATCGGCTATGGAAACATTAGTATTCGAGACAAGGATAAAAAGTTTTTAATTTCTGGTACAACAACAGGCAATTATGCTAAATTAACTAATAAACATTATAGTAAAGTTGTTTCTTATAAAATTAAATTAAATACTCTAACTTGTAGTGGAGCTATTAAAGCATCTTCTGAATCAATGACTCATGCAAACATCTACGAATGTAATAAAAATATTGGTGCTGTAATCCACATTCATAACAATAAACTTTGGAAAAAACACTTATATAAACTTCCTACAACTCCGAAATATGCAACTTTTGGAACTCCAGAACTTGCTTATGAAATAAAAAAACTATACAATAATTCTAAATTTAAAACTAAGAAAATTGCAATTCTTGGAGGCCATGTTAGTGGCATTATTGTATTTGGTAAAGATTTAGAAGAAGCTTATTCTATTATTCTAAAATACTTTAACAAGATATAATTCTTTTTAAAAATTATTATAAAATTTATAATAGCGACGATAGAAATTAAAAATTAAGAAATATTCTTCTTTTTTCATTCTTGTTTTTTTGTTAAAAAAATGATAAAAAATATTTTGAGCATTGATTAAAAGTTTTAAGCGCAATATTCCTATATCTAATAACCAATAGATTGGTTAGCCAATAAATAGAACATACAATAAATTGTTTAATCAATAAATCAATCACTTTTTTTGGTGCTTAAAAGTTTTAAGTTTTTATTAAAATTTTTAGAATAAAATTTGATTAAAGATTTTAAGCATTGACGACAAGTTGTATCTTATTGGGTAATCGATAAGTTTATATATAGTAATCAATAAATTAGCTTATGGTTAAAAAAATTGCAAATAAGGAAGAACCATTAATTGAATTCAAAGGATTTCTAACCTTCTTTATTTTACATGAACTATCTAAAAAGTCTTTATGTGGGGATGAACTTGCACTAATTATTGGTCAAAGAAAGAAAGATAAATTAACTCCTGGAACAATCTACCCTACATTAAAAAGATTAAGAAAACTTAAATTACTTAAATTCAAGAGAGATGGTAGGAAAAAGAATTACTATCTTACTGATGAAGGGAAAAATGAGCTTAAAAAGCTCTATAAAGTTCTAAAATATTACTTTAAAGGTATCAAGGGCAAGATTTAAATAGTTTAGTTCATTTCTATAACTATGCAAAAAAAGGATATTAAATTTGAGAAAAGAATTTTTGAAGCTTCTAAGTTTGTTGAAGAATTTATAACTAATTTAACTGGAAATTATAATAAAGATATTGCAAAAGGAGATATTGATAATCTTCTTGATTTAGCAGAAAAATATGGTAAATTAGATGAATATTTTATTTTTGAAGGCAAAAGCATA
>CAYLIL010000064.1:0-5748 GCA_964384045.1 uncultured Methanosarcinales archaeon | reverse complement strand
ACTAAAAAAAGAAAAGGAGCAAAAAAGAAAAAACCAGTTAAAAGAAAAGCAGCTAAAAAGAAAAAGAAAGTAGTAAAGAAAAAGAAAAAAGTTGTTAAGAAAAAGAAACCGGTTAAAAGAAAAGCTAAAAAAAGAGTAGTTAAAAGAAAAAAGAGATAATTTCTTTTATTTTTATTTTTTTTATTTTTACTTGTTCTATCAGTCTAAAAAATAGTATTTTTTATGTACATATTCTATTAAGAAATTTCATCTTTTTTATTGACGAGAAAATAACAAAAAATTTGCGTATTTTAACCACAATCTTTATAAATAAATCCGCTTTCTTTTTTTATAGAAAATAAGCTTTCTAAGCACTTATTTTTAATCAAATTATCCTTAAATTAAGGGGTTTAAAGAAATGCAAGATAGTCCTAATACTAAAGAATATGATGCTTCAAATATCACTGTTTTAAGTGGTTTAGCAGCTGTAAGAAAAAGACCAGGTATGTATATTGGGAGCACTGGTCCAAGAGGCCTTCATCATCTCATATATGAAGTTGTAGATAACTCTATTGATGAAGCTATGGCTGGTCATTGCTCTGAAATTAAGGTAATTCTGCATAAAGATAATTCTGTTACTATTACAGACAATGGTAGAGGTATTCCAACAGACATACATCCTACTTCAAATGTTTCAGCTTTACAGGTTGTAATGACAAAACTGCATGCAGGTGGTAAGTTTGACTCTGATTCTTACAAAGTTTCTGGAGGTTTGCATGGCGTAGGTATTAGTGTTGTTAATGCTTTATCAAGTGCTTTAGAAGTATCTATTCATAGAAAAGGTAAAATATTTTATCAAAATTATAGTAAAGGTGATCCAAATACCGAAGTTAAAGTTATTGGTGATACTGAAAAAACTGGTACTATTGTTCATTTTCAGCCAGATCCAGAAATTTTTGATGAATTAATCTTTGATTATAATACTGTTGCAATTAGGCTTAAAGAACTTGCATTCCTGAATAAAGGAATAAAAATAATCTTTGTTGATGAAAGAAAGGATAAAGAAGATAATTTCTATTATGAAGGTGGAATAAGTTCTTTTGTTGAATATCTTAATAAGAGTAAAAAGCCTTTTCATGACATTATATATATTGAGGGAACAAAAGATAATGTAGAAGTTGAAGTTGCTATTCAATATACTGAAGCTTATACAGAAACAGTTTATAGTTTTGTTAATAACATTAATACTCATGAAGGTGGAACTCATCTTAGTGGATTTAAAACTGCACTCACTAGGTCTCTTAATAATTATCTTAATGCTAATCAAGCTAAGTTTAAAGCTGGTGGTAAACAAAAAAAGAATGGTAAGAATACTTCTGATAAACTAAATCTTTCTAGTGAAGATACAAGAGAAGGTTTGTCTGCTATAATTTCTATTAAAGTTCCTGAGCCTCAATTTGAAGGTCAAACAAAAACAAAATTAGGTAATGGTGAAGTTAAAGGTATTGTTGATAGCACTGTTTTTGAAAAGTTATCAACTTTCTTTGAAGAAAATCCTAAAGTTATTCAATCTATTGTTAACAAAGCATTATTAGCTGCAAGAGCAAGAGATGCTGCGAAAAGGGCAAGAGAATTAACAAGAAGAAAATCTGTTCTTGAATCTTCAACTCTTCCAGGAAAATTATCTGATTGTTCAGAAAGAGATCCTGCAAAATGTGAAATTTTTATTGTTGAGGGTGATTCTGCTGGTGGTTCAGCAAAGCAAGCAAGAAACAGAGACATTCAAGCAATTCTTCCTGTTTTTGGTAAAATACTTAATGTTGAAAAAGCAAGAATAAATAAAGTTCTTGCCTCTGAAAAACTTTCACTTGTAGTTACTGCATTAGGAACTGGAATTGGTGAAGAGCTTAATATTGAAAAATGTAGATATCATAAAATTATTTTAATGGCTGATTCAGATGTTGATGGTGCACATATTACAACTCTACAACTAACTTTATTTTATAGATATCTTAAACCAGTTATTGAAGCAGGCTTTTTATATATTGCCCAACCTCCTCTTTATTTAATTAAAAAAGGTAAGCAAAAGTTTTATGCTCAAGATGATCAAGAAAAAGATTTAATTATCCATAAACTTGGTGGTCCAGAAGGTATTGTTATGCAACGTTACAAGGGTCTTGGTGAGATGAACCCAGATCAGCTTTGGGAAACAACTATGAATCCTGAAACAAGATATCTTAAAAAAGTTACAATTGATGATGCTCTAACTGCAGATGAGACATTCCACCTTTTAATGGGTGATGATGTTGAAATTAGAAGAAAGTTCATTGAAGAGAATGCAGATAAAGCTCAGAATGTTGATGTTTAAGGTTTGATTAATTTTCAAAAACTTTAAGAATAACCTTTTCTATTCTTCTTTTATGGATAAATCAATTCAAGCAGTTAAGGTTTATGATAAGATTGCTCAAGATTATAATAAAGAATTTTATAACCATTCTGAATATGTTGATGAATTTTTAGATTTGATTCCTAAAAATGGAAAAATTTTAGATGTTGGTTGTGGGGCTGGAAGAGACTCAGGATATATGAGTTCTAAAAAATTTAAAATAATCGGTCTTGATTTATCTCAAGAAATGCTAACTATAGCAAAACAAAATGCTCCTTGTGTAGAATTTAGATTAAAGGATATTAGGAAGTTAGATTTTTGTTCTAATTCATTTGATGGGATTTTAGCTTCTTGTTCATTAATTCATATTCCTAAAAAGGATGTTCCTAATTTAATAAGAAATTTTTATAAAATTTTAAAGGCTGAAGGGATAATTTATATTGCTTTACAAGGTGGGGCTTCTGAAGAAGTATTTATTGATGAACCATTTAAACCAGATGAAAAGTTATTTTTAAATGTTATCTCTTTTGATGAGATTAAAGGTTTACTTATTAACAATGGCTTTTCTATAATTAAAAAATATGAACACAAATCCAAATCTGAAAAAGAATTAAATTATACTAAGCTTTATATTATTGCAAAAAGGAGCTAATCTTTCTAATACTTATCAATAACCTTTTTAAATTTCTATATATAATTATAATATATTAAGAGGTGTAGCTAGTTGTTAGAGTTTTATCAAAAATCTGCAAAGGAAGTTGTTGATGCTTTAGGTTCAACTATGCAGGGATTAACTAGAAAGCAAGTGGGGCACAGATTAGAAGAGTATGGTCCTAATGAATTAGCTAAACAAAAAAAGAATGTTATTTTTAATTTAATAATTGACCAATTTAAAGATTTCTTAATATTATTGCTTATTGGTGCAACAATACTTTCTTGGTTATTAGGAAATGTTGTTGAAGCTATAACCATGCTTGTTATGGTTGTTTTGATTATTGTTTTAGGTTTTGTTCAAGAGTTTAAAGCTGAGAAATCTCTTGAAAAATTAAAAAAAATGACTTCACAAAAAACAGTTGTTTTAAGAGATGGTGGCGAAACAAAAATTAATGCTTCTGAACTTGTTCCAGGAGATATTGTTGTTCTTGAAGCAGGTTCAATTGTCCCTGCAGATTTGAGAATAATTGAATCTTCATCTTTAAAGACTGATGAGTCTTCTTTAACAGGCGAATCACAGCATTCATTCAAGAATGCAGAAATAATAAAAAATGAAACTGTCATTACCGGCCAAGAAAATATGGTTTTTATGAGCACTATTGTTGTTTATGGAAGTGCAAAAGGAATTGTTGTTAAAACAGGAATGAAAACAGAATTTGGAAAAATTGCTCATTCTTTAGCAGAAGTTGAAACTATGCAAACTCCAATGAAAAAGAAAGTAACAAAGATTGTTAAACAATTAACTTTTGCAGTTATTATAATTTCTATTATAATTTTTATTAGTAATTTCTTAAAAGGTAGTTTAACTTTAAACCAGTCTTTTCTTATTGCATTAAGTCTTGCAATTGCTGCTGCACCCACGAGTGTTCCTGTAATTGTTACTATCTCTTTAGGTCGTGGTGTTGTTGATTTAGCAAGAAAAAATATGCTTGTTAAAAAGCTTCCAGCTGCTGAAGGTCTTGGTTCTGCAACTTTTATTTGTTCTGATAAAACAGGAACTTTAACAAAAAATGAAATGAGTGTTGCGCAAGTTTATACTAATAACAAACATTTTTTTGTTGAAGGCAGTGGTTATTCTCCTAATGGAAAAATACTTTATAATTCAAAAGATATTAAGATTAAAGATTTAAGAAAATTATTAGAAATTGGTTTGTTATGTAATGATTCTGAATTAGTTACAAAGGAACCTTTGCCGATTAAACAACTTGATGCTAATAATGAAATATTAGAACAAAGATTTGAAATCATTGGAGATCCAACTGAAATTTCTTTATTAGTCTTAGCTCAAAAAGCTGGTTTAACTAAGGGAATTGTTCTAGACAATTATGATATTATTAAAGATTTACCTTTTGATTCTGATAGAAAGATGATGTCTGTTATAATTAAGACTAATAAGAAACTTGAATCTTTAACAAAAGGTGCCCCTAATTTTATTATAGATAAATGTAAAAAAATAATAATTAATAATAAAGCTGTTCCTTTTACTTCTGCAAGAAAAAAGAAAGTTAAGCAAATGCTTGTAGGAATGGAAGGTTCAGCATTAAGAGTTCTTGGTTTTGCATATAAATCATTAAAAAATAAATCTAAAGATTATACTTTCAAAGAAGTTGAAAAAGATATGATTTTTGTTGGTCTTGCAGGAATGATTGATCCTCCAAGAGAGTCTGTCAAAAGTTCTATTGATTTGTGCAGAAAAGCAGGAATAGAAGTAATGATGATAACTGGTGATAGCCCAATAACTGCTAAAGCTATTGGTAAAGCTATTGGATTATTAAAAAAAGATGATCTTATTTTATCTGGTAAAGAAATGGATAAACTTTCAGATAAAGAATTATTAACAAAAGTTGCAAAGTTAAGAATATGTGCAAGGTTTTTACCAATACAAAAATTAAGAGTGGTTGGAGCATTACAGAGAACTGGTCAGATTGTTGCAATGACTGGTGATGGTGTTAATGATGCACCTGCATTGAAAAAAGCAGATCTTGGTATAGCTATGGGTATTACTGGAACAGATGTTGCTAAAGAAGTTGCAGACATGACTCTTGTTGATGATAATTTCTCAACAATTGTTTCAGCAGTTGAAGAAGGAAGAAACATATATGATAAAATCCTTAAATCTGTAAAGTATCTTTTGACTTGTAATGCCGGTGAAGTATTAACTGTTTTTATTGCATTACTTATTAATTTTCCAATACCTTTATTGCCTTTGCAAATCTTACTAATGAATTTATTAACTGATGGGCTTCCTGCACTCGCACTAACTCTTGAGCCAACAAATAAAGCTGTTATGAACAGGCTTCCTAGAGATCCTAATGAGAATCCTTTAAGTGCAGGTATGTTATGGCTAGCATTAATTTTTGGTGGTTTAATGGCTGCAGGAACACTGTTCTTGTTTAATTTATTTTATACTCAGACAGGCAATCTTGTTTTAGCTCAAACAATTGCTTTTACTTCACTTGTTATGTTTGAGATGTTTGCAGTTTTAAGTGCTAAAACATTGTATAAGCCAGTAATATCAAAAGGCTTTTTCAACAATAAATATTTGCACTTTGCAATAATATTCTCTATACTTTTGCAATTTGCTGTAGTTTATATTCCTTTCTTACAAAACATTTTTGGAACAACTGCACTATCTTTAACTCATTGGGCTTACATAGTTGTAGTAGCAT
>CAYLIL010000063.1:0-5780 GCA_964384045.1 uncultured Methanosarcinales archaeon | reverse complement strand
CATGCTAATATTTAAATTTATGCTTATTTATAGTTTAGTAATAACTATTCTCTTGATATCGTATTTTTGCTCTAGTTCTTTCATTGCTTTAGGATATAATTCTGTTGGTGAGAATTCAATTATTGTATCAATTGCTATTGTTTCATCTTTTAATTTTCTTTCCCTAAAACAATTTTCTTCTACTATTTTAACCAAGTCTCTTGCAGCCCCAAGATGTATATAACATTTTGAATTTAAAGGAATAACAACTTCATTATATCTAATGGGAGTAATATAGAAGTTATTAAAATCTTTATGTTTCTTTTTTATTTCCATTAAAAAAGCATTATATTCCTCTTTGTTTATAATAGAAAAAGCAAAAGTCGTTGAAGAATAGACGGATGCTGTGTTTATATTTGTATTTACAAGATATAAAGTCGGCTTTTTAGTTTTTGAATCTGGCATCTTATTGTTTAGAAATGGTATAAACTATTTAAATCTATGCTAACAATAACCATTTCTAACTAAACATTTAAAAATAATGAGTGATATTATAAGTATATCTGGGTTTTAACCTAGAAAGGTTTAGTAAGGAGTAAAAAACAAAATGAAAGGAAAAGTTAAATGGTACAACTTTAAAAAAGGGTTCGGCTTCATCAGTGGTGAAGACGGAAAAGATTACTTTGTGCACTTTACTGCAGTGCCTCAAGGAGTAATGTTAAGAGAAGAAGATGAAGTGAATTTTGAAGCTGCTGAAACAGATAAAGGTATTCAAGCACAGAATATTACTGTTGGTAATTCTGCACCGAGTAAGCCAAGTGGCGACTCAACTAAAGTAGAAGCACCTGCAGAGCAACATGTTGAGAATACAGAAGATTTCTAAACGCTAGCAAAACTTATTCTTTTTTTATTTATTTTTTAATATTTTTCTGAGACGCAACAACTTTAAATTTCTTACTTATATCATTAAGTTCTTTAACGTTATTTACAAATATTGGAAGAACATTAGAGAAAACTTTTTCCATAGCTTTAACTTCTGCGCCAACATTAAGAATATTTTTATCATACTCGCCAATTTTACCAATAACAGCTCTATGTAATTCATCAAATTGGTTTTTAAGATCACTAAATTGTTGTTCTAATTGCTGAACTTTTTGTTCTGTTCTATCTTTCCAAGAAATAATTTTATTGATATCTTTGATTAACTCATTCCACTTTTCTTCAATTATTGTTTCAATAAGTTCTTCATTACTTGCATTCATTGTTCCCGGATCAATATCTGGTGTGTTTTGTGGTATTGGGTTCATATCTGGCATTGGTGGAATTGTTTGATTAGGCATGTTTGGTATCATATTATTTCCTCCTGATTGAATTTCATTCATAGCTCCAAGAATTTCTGTGTAAGAGTGGCCTTTTTTTTGTAAGGCATCAATTGATTGCGTATTGCTTAATCCTTGTGCTTTTAGCATATTCATCTGATTGATTATTTCTTGTGTCTTAGCCATCTTATTTAAGTAGTATTTATGTTAGTCATTTATAAAGATTTTTCTATTCTTCTTTGCAATTATCCCACATAAACTTGAAAAACTTTCTATAACCGTCTGCAAGTTTTTGACTTTTTATCACAAACTGTGTTGGTTCTTCATCTAAGTTTCCCGGATTAACTCCAACAAACATTACAACGTAAGGTCCAAAGATATCTATTGCAGTGTTACTTGAATATTCTTTTGGTAGGAATTTATATGGTTTACCTGTCACCTTTAATATTTCTGGTTTTTCTGTTTTTATCTCATTATCAAAAAGGTGCATGAATTTTATTCCTAGTTTTTTTCTTTCTCTTTCAAATCTTGGTAGAAAATGTTTTAATCTCTCGTCGAGCCAGAATGCTTTTGCTCCAATAAAATATACTGTTTCTTTTGTTTCTAGAATATCGCTTAGGTAGGTTTTAATTCCCTGTATTCCTCTATAAAGATATGCTTCTTCTTTTTCTTCAACAAATTTATATTTTGCTTGCATTTCTGGAAGGGCTTTATTTATTCTTTCTTCCTTTTCTTTTATTAGTTCAAGTAATATTCTAGGGTTTGTGGTTTTGAATCTTTTTTCTCCTTTTACAAAAACTTCTGAGCTAAGCCCTTTTTGTATGAGTTTTGAGATTGCATCATAGACATTTCTTCTATGAACTTTTGCTCTATCTGAGATCTGTTGAACTGATGATTCTCCTAGTTGTAGCATCGCTTCATAGACTTTTGATTCATTAGGGCTTAATCCTATTTCGTGTAGTAATTCTTCGTACATAAGTGCATTATAGCTTTAGCTATATATAAATCTGCTCATTTTGGTGGTATTTGCCACCACTAAGGTTTATATATTCCCTATGCCCACATAGTAGTAGTAACAACAAAACAATTGTTGATATGAATCAAAAATGGAGGTAGGATAAAATGAGTTTTATTACACAAACAGGAGGATATTTATTTTTAGCAATTTTTGGTATTATAATGATTCTAATTACTTACTATTTTGCTAGAAAACATAAAGACAAAACTAAAGATGGTTTTCTAGTTGCAGGAAGAAAAGTAAAATGGTTAACAGGTGGTGCAAGTATTGCCGCGTCGTGGATCTGGGCACCAGCACTATTTATTTCTGTGCAAGTTGCATATGAAATGGGACTAGCAGGAATATTTTGGTTTGCAGTTCCGAACATGGTTGCATTAGGAATCTTCGCATTCTTAGCACCAAGAATAAGAAAACTTTTACCAGAAGGTTATACTCTACCACAATTTATTAAACACAGACTAAAGAGCAAAAAAGTACATAATATGTATTTAGTGCCTTATGTGTTTTACCAGATTATGGCAATTACAGTTCAGTTGTTTGCAGGTGGTTCACTTGTATCATTAATAACAGGAATTCCATTATTAATAGTTATGCCAATATTAGCAGTAATCGCATTAGCTTATACTTTAATCTCAGGATTAAAAGCTTCAATAATTACTGATTTTGTGCAGATAGCATTAATAATTGCAATCGGTGCAGTAATATTACCAATGACTTGGGCTGCTGCTGGTTCAGGTGCAATAACTGCTGGACTTACAGGAATACAAGGTATATCGAGCATCTTTAATGGTAACATTGCATTTTCATTTGGTATTGTAACCGCAATTGGATTAATTGCAGGAGCATTATCAGATCAGCAATACTGGCAAAGATCATTTGCAATAAAGAAAAGTCACTTAGGTAGATCTTTCATATTTGGGGCAATCCTTTTTGGAATAGTTCCAATAGCATTGTCAACACTTGGTTTTATATCAAAATCAATTGGAACAATATTACCAGCTGGAATTGATACCTCAATGATTGGTGTACAAACAGTTGCAAACTTGCTTCCAGGTTGGGCACTTATGTTATTTGTAATAATGCTTTTATCAGGATTAAGTTCCACACTTGATTCAGGATTATCTGCATTCAGTTCATTGTGGGTAACAGATATTGCAACTAAAGCAAAGAACGTAATAAAATCAGCAAGATATGCAATGATTGGAATAACACTTGCAGGACTAGCTATTGCGCTAGCTGTAATTTACATTCCAGGATTTGGATTGATGCACTTATGGTGGATTTTTAACACTGTTGCTGCATGTGTATTAGCTCCGACATTACTTGCTTTGTACTGGAAAAAACTTAGTGCAAAAGGAGTATTTTGGGGAATCTTAACTGCATTTGTTGTCGGTATTCCTATATTCATATATGGAAACATTATTGGAAGTGCAGTATGGATTGTAGGTGCAACATTGTTTATTATTGCAATAAGCACCGGATTTTGTTTAGCTATGCCTGAGAAGGTTTAGTTTTTTTATTTTTTTAAATAAATAATAATTAATAATATAAAATAAATAAGAGGTAAATAAAAATGGAAAAAGAAATTGATAAAAAAATTGATATTAGTAGTAAACTTATAGGTTTTCAATCAAAGATGCCTGAATTAAAATTTAATAGGTTTGAAGAGGCATACTCTTCAATGTTGGGAAAAGCAGAAACCCTCTCTTTGGAAGATGCACTAAGGTGTATTAAAAATCCTGATTCAGAATATGAATCTAGAGGTAAGGCCGCTGCGCATATTTATCTTAACTTAGCTAATGACTCCTGTTTTGTTTCAGCTCATGCTATTGTTAATTCTATAAATGTATTAGAAGAAGCAGGTGTTGATAAAAAACATAAAGTTTATCAGGATATAGAAAAATTTATTGAAGATAAGCTTGATGAATATTCTTCTGGTATAAATTGTGAAAAGTTTGAAGAGTTCGTTGATACTCTTGCAGAAAAATATGTTGCTTAATTTTTTTCTTTCTTTTTTCTTTTTTTAAAATAAAGCCAATTCTATATATAATATTAAAGCGGTAATTAATATTGTTGGAATCATGGTAATTATTCCAATTTTTGAAAATTCAAGCGCACTTATTTTATGTCCTTTTTCCCGTATTAAATGAATCCACATTAATCCAGCTAATGCCCCTATGATTGTTAAATTTGCACCTAGATTTGAACCGATAATTATTGAATAAATGGCTGATTGCTGATTAATTCCTGTAAGAGATGATGCTGCAAGAATATTGCTCATCATTATTGTTCCTGGTATATTATTCATAATTGCAGCAATAAGTGATGTTAGAAATGATCCTAAGATTGTAACATTCAAAAGAAGTTTTTCTTGTATTAAATATAATATTGATGCAAAATATTTTGATATGCCTGTTTTTACAAATCCCGTAATTATTATAAATAAACTAGCTACAAATAATACTACTTGCCAAGGAACTCTGGAAATTCGTTTAATTGGATTAAATCTTCCAATGATTATTGTCAGTAAAGCACCAACTGTTGTTAATATCCATAAGTTTACTCCGTGAATTGGTTGGAAGAGTGCAAGTATTATTATTAAAAAAAGTATTGTTAATACAATCCCTACTTTTGTTTTACTTTTAATAATTTGTTTTGGATTAATTGTTTTATCTACAATAAAAGTTTGATTTATTTCTTTTCTAAAATACCATTTTAGTATGGCGTATTCAACTGCTAAAGCAGCAATCATTGGAATGAAAAGATATTTTAGAAACGTTAAGAAGGAAATTTGAAAAGTATCACTGACAATAATATTTGTTAGATTACCTAATAAATGTCCTAACGATCCTGTATTAGCAACAAAAAATATCATAAATAGATAAGCTTTTGGATATTTATTATGGTGTAATCCTAGATGAAGAACAAATGGAGTTAATGTTAGAATTACTATATCATTTGCAGTTAAGAAAGTAATAAGGGCTGTACCAAGAAATAAATAATTAAATAACTTCTTGCCATTATGTTTTGCATGTCTTGTTGTATGAAATGCGCACCATTTGAAAAAGCCTAAATCTTCTAAAGAGGTTGAAATAATTGCAAAGGTTATGAAAAAGATAATAATTTGCCAAGGATGAGAATATGTTCCGACAATTGAATTAACTGCGTCCATAGGTGAAATAATTCCTATTAAAATTATTAAGATTGCTCCTATAAAAGCGATTGTTCCTTCATGTAGTTTAAACGGCCTTTTAAGAATTGCAATATAAATTAGTATGAATATCAGTATAAATATTAGTGGGCTCATAAGATTATTTTGTTATAGGATTATATAAAGTTAATTATTTAATCTTTAGCTTGCTCCCATAGAATTTCAAATTGTTTTTTATATCCTTCTGCAACTGCCTTATCTTTGATTAAAATTCCATAAGGGTTTTCTGTGAATATTGCAATTCCAACACAAT